>JBBQIZ010000189.1:0-8438 GCA_038325425.1 Chthoniobacterales bacterium | reverse complement strand
TCGCGGTTTTAGAGGCGGCTCTGTCCCGCGCAGTGGGACGTGCCGCCTGGCGCACCCAGGCGGCACGTCCTACGGACAGAGCCGCCTCTACACGGGTCAGCGGAATTTCGTCGTCGTTGTTTTTCACTCGTTTCGAGCGGCCTGAATGTTCGCGCAAAAAATTCACGCAAAGGCGCAACGGGGCAAAGGGAACAATCGCGGCCACAAAACCTTTGCGTCTTTGCGCCTTTGCATGAGCCATTTTCAGGCCATCTCCGCGAGCGCGGCGGAGGCGGGATCAAGGTGGAGCACGGCATGATCGTGCTGGCGCAGGATGGATGCCGGGCACGCGGGGCTGATCGGGCCGAGCAGGGTGTCGCGCACGGCGGCGGCTTTGCGTTCGCCGGGCACGACGCACGAGATGGCGCGCGCACTGACGAGCGTCGGAATCGTGAGAGTGAGCGCGTAGGCGGGCACGGCGTCGAAGTTCGGGAAGCAGCCGTCATTCACCTGCTGCTGGCGGCAGATGTCGTCGAGCTCGACGACTTTCACGGCCTGTGGATCGCGGAAGTCGGCCACGGGCGGATCGTTAAAAGCGAGGTGGCCGTTTTCGCCGATGCCGAGGCAGGTCAGGTCGATCGGTTTTTCCGCGAGCAGCCGTCCGTAGCGCGTCGCTTCATGGATTGGATCGTTTTCCGCGTGGATAAAATGCACGGCCTGCGGGTCGCCGATGTGGTCGAGCAGATGCGTGCGGAGGAAGTGGCGGAAACTCTGCGGATGCTCGGCGCGCAGGCCCACATATTCGTCCATGTGGAAGATCGTGACCTTGTTCCAGCTGATCGGATGGCGCACAAGCGCGGCGAGAAATTCATTCTGCGAAGGCGCGCAGGCGAAGATCACGCGGGCTTCGCCGCGAGTCGCGCAAGCTTCGCGGATGACCTCGGCGACCCGCGCCGCCGCCGCACCGCCGAGGGCCGGACGGTCGGGATGTTCGCAGACTTCGAGAGAATCAAAGGTGACGGTTTTCATGGGGAAATTGACGGATCCGGGGACCGGGATTTCTTACCGAAATTCGACCAGCGGCAAGGCGATTCCAAAGATTTCGGCGACGCGGGTGGAGAACATCGCGCGGGCTTCCGGCGTGGGAATGCCGAGCCAGTGAGCGGCGTTGACGACACCCTCGGCGGGCGAGAGGCAGGAGCCGGCGAGATTGGCGCTGCCGGGCGCGCGGACGACGCCGTCACGCGATTCGACCTCCAGCCGGCCGATCCGGTAACGCCCCGGCGGCGCACCAGCGGCGGCCATGGCGTCGGTGGTGAGCAGGACTTTACCGGGCGGCTTGGCGCGGAAGAAATTGCGCAGGGCGAAGGGCGGGAGATGTGCGCCATCGGGGATGAGGCAGGCGGTCAGTTCGTCGCGCGCGAGCAGGCGCTGAATGATGTTGTCGTGCCGCGGGAGCGTGACGGGGCAGCCGTTGCCGAGGTGGGTGATCATGCTCGCACCGGCGCGGATGGCATCGTCGATTTGCGCTTCGCTGGCGTTGGTGTGGCCGAGGGAGGCGACGACTTTTTCCGCAACGAGCGCGGCGATGAACTCCGCACTGCCCGGCCACTCCGGCGCGACGGTGACGAGCCGGATGTTGCCGCCCGCAGCGGCTTGCAGACGCCGAAACGCCGCCAGGTCAGGCGCACACATGCATTCGCCGGGATGCGCGCCGCGATAGCCATCCTCGGGGCTCAGCCACGGGCCTTCGAGATGATAGCCGCAGACAGTTTCCGCGACGAAAGGACTGCGCGCGCGGAGGGCTTCGAGGTTGGCGAACTTCCGCTCCAGCGCGTCGAGCGTGTCGGTGATGAGTGTGAGCAGGATGCGGCGCGTGCCGGTGGCCTGGAGGGCGTCAAGGGCGTTGTGGAGTTGGTCGCCGGTGAGGTCGGGGTTTTGAAAATCGACGCCAGCGTAGCCGTTGATCTGGAGGTCGAAGAGCGCGGGAGCAAGGGGCATGTGGGGATGAGAACAGAAACCGCGCACGCGGGGAAACCTTTGGCGGGGTGGCGGGGTTCGTGGCATGCACGCAGACTTTCCTTTTCCGCGCTACTCTCTATTTCCTTCCCCACCACCCGCCATGAACACTCCCGTCCGCATCCTCTGCGTTTCCATCTTCGCCCTCACCATTTCCGTGCACGCCGGCGACTGGCCGCAATGGCGCGGACCGAATCGCGACGCGGTGGTCACCGATCCAAACCACAAACTCGACAAGCTCCCTGCTGAACCGAAAGTGCTTTGGAAGCTGCCAACCGGGCCGGGCATTGCTTCACCGGTCATCGCGAGCGGCAAAGTGGTTTTCATGGACGCGCAGAATGAGCAGGAGATGGCGCACTGCGTGGACGCGGCGACGGGCAAGATCCTGTGGAGCGTGCCGGTTGGGGCGAAGGTCGTTTTTTCGCCGGACTACGGCGGCGGCCCGCGCTGCACGCCGCTCATCGATGGCGATCGGGTGTATGCGCAGACGAGCGCCGGCGATTTCCGCTGCCTCGCGCTGGCCGATGGCAAGACGCTGTGGAAATTCAACTTCGGCGACGACTACGGCGCGACGTGGTTTGGCAACAAGAGCGGTGATGCGGCGGCGAAGGAGACGGCTTCCCGGCGGCATGGGAACAATGGTTCCGCGGCCATCGACGGCGATCGGATTTTTGTGCCGGTGGGCAGTCCGGAGAAAGGCACGCTGGTGGCGTTTGACAAAAAGACGGGCAAGGAACTGTGGCGCGCGGGCAATGACAACACGGCGTATTCATCGGTGATGTTTGGCACGCTGGCGGGCACGCCGCAGGCCGTGCATTTCACGGCGGACGCACTCATGGGCGTGGATGCGGCGAGTGGAAAAGTGCTTTGGCGCGTGCCGCTCAAGACCGGCGCGAAACGCCACGCCTGCACACCGGTGATCGCGGGCGACACGGTCACGGTGGCTTCGACAAGCATCGGCACGCTCCGATTTGGCATCACCAAAAAGGGCGACGAATTCCAAGCCGAGCAGATCTGGGCGGCGATGCCGGTCAAGACCGTGATCGGCACCCCGACGCTCGTCGGAAAATATCTCTACACGCTGGGCGCCGGCAATCGGACGAGCCTCGTCTGCCTCGATTTCGAGACCGGCGCGGAGCGGTGGGCGCAGCCGGGGTTCGGCGATTACACGAGCATCACGGCGGTGAACGACAAACTGCTCGCGCTCACTTCCGAAGGGGAACTGATCCTGCTCAAAGCCAATCCCGCGCAATACGAAGAACTCAGCCGCGCGCAGGTCTGCGCCAAAACTTGGGCGAGCCCGGCGTATGCCGATGGGAAGATTTACGTGAAAGACGAGAACAGCCTGACCGCGCTGGCGCTGGCGCCGTAGGTTCCGCGGTCTCATACCATCTCTCGCAAACCCTGACAGTGAGCACCGGACCGCCGTCATTTCCTCTGCGGCCCTTTGCGTGCTCCGCGCCTCTGCGGTAGAGGGTAGGCTGAGTATTACCGCAGAGGCGCAAAGAACGCAGAGGGCCGCAGAGTGTCCGATTGATTCTGGGAGATGGTCTTAGGGCTTCGTCACCCGCAGCCGCAGGAAACGGCGTGGACTGTCCGCGGCGCCGATCGGATCGGTCAGACGAATGGTCTGCGGATCACCGTCAGACAGAACTTCGATCGCCACGCTCGTGGGCCACGTGCCGTCGAGCGCCCCAGTCGCTTCGCCGAGGTAGGAGATGCCGGCCAGCGCCTTCGGCCGCGTGAGCGTGAGCGTGAGGCGGCCATTCGCGTCCAATTCCGGCACGGCCGCCGGGGTGGAGGTGCGCGGGTCGGTGCCCAGAGCATATTCGAGAAGATTGGTAACCCCATCCCCATCGGCGTCCACGAGATCGCCAGCATCCCCCGCCGCGATTTCTTCCGAGGTAAAGTACCTCGCCTGCCAAGAGGCGACGCTTTCGCCAGTCACCATTACGCTGGCCGTGGCGCTCATCCCGCCGCTTGTGGCGGTGATGGTGAACGGCCCGCCGACGGTGGCCGCGGTGAAGGTGCCATCGGCAGTGATGCTGCCGCCTGCACTGACGCTCCAAGTGGAGCTGGGTTGAGTGGCGAGCGGCGCCTGGAATTGGTCGAGAACACGGGCCGCGAAGACCTGCGATCCGCCTTTGCTCACGGTCGCGCTCCCAGGGGTGATCGCAAAACTCGTGGCCGTCTGCTCCACAAAGACCGCGACTGTCCCCGCCGTGGCTAATCCCTCGGCGTCGCGGATGGTCACGGTGAAGGTGTAGCTGCCGGCTGCGCTGAAAGTAGCGGTGGTCGCCTTCGCCGCATTCGTCCCATTTTCGCTGAAGGAAACCGGCGTCAGGAAGGAGCCGCCGGTGTAGGACCAGGTGTAAGTGAGCGCTGCTTCGCCCGCGTCGTCGCTGGCCGCCACGCTGAGAGCGGTGCTGGTCCCGGCGACCAGTTCCGGAGTGGCGATCGGTTCGGCCGTGATTGTCGGCGCCAGATTGACTGCGGCGCCGCCGCCATTCAGCGCGACATCGTCGAGATACCAGCCGGTGCTGGCCGTCGAGCTATTGGTGGCCAGGCGCCAGCGGGCACGCAGCGTTTGACCGGCATATTTGGTGGAGCTCAGGTTGACCACTACCTGCGTAAAGCCGGTGTTCGCGCCGCTCCAGCAGGTCCGCGGATTCAGCGGGTTGCGGGTATTCGGATTACCCGACGTCGCAAAGGAGGAATTGTAACCGCCGGTCGCAAAGGACGCGCCGGAGTTGCTGTCGGTGACATCCAGCCAGGTGCCGCCGTTGAGTGAGAGTTCGAGGACGCCGCCATCGCGACCGCTTTGGAAGTTGAAGTTGTGCCAGAAGCTGAGCGTCAGATTGCTCGCGGAGGAAGCCACGGCGATGGCCGGTGAATTGAGATCGTTGATGTTCGTGCTGGCGGGACCAGCGGCGTGGAAGCTGCGCGTCGGAGAACGGCTTTTCGTCGTGACCAGCGCCCAGTTATCGATCGTCCCCTGCGAATTTCCATGGGTCCAGCCGGTCGCGCCGCTTTCCAGATCGTCCTGCCAGAGGGCGCCGATGATGGAAAAGGCGTTCCCCAAAGTGGCGGTCTGACCGTCCGGATTGGTCACCACGACGTTCCAGAATCCCGAAGCGCGCCCGGTGATATCGGCGCGAAACTTTACGGTGTCGCCCAGCGTCTCGATCCCGCTGGCGAGGATCTCGGGCTGGCCGGATCGGGTCAGCTTCACCGTCGCGCCGAGCAGGAAGTTTGATCCGGCAACGTTCAGAATGACCGTCCCGCTGCTGCCGGTCGCGGGGGAGACCGTGCTGGCGATCGGCGCCGCCGCGGCGGCGTTCGTGCTGGAGCTGAGAATGAGCGAGTAATTCTGCACGCCATTGGTCAGCGTGCCGTCCACGGTCACCACGGCTTGATAGACCCCAACCGCGGGCGGCGCGGCGATGAAAACCTGCTCGACATTGTCGGTGTTATTTTTCCCTGTCGTGGCGGGCGCCGAGAACATGGCCGCCGTCCAGTTTCCCACAAAAGGCATGACGTAAGGCGAAAAGGTCGCACCCCCGGGCGCCACGATTTTGAGATCGAGATTGTTCACCAACCGCGGAGTGCGGCTGTCGCTGGCGGTGATCGCGGCGCCCGCCGGATCCGTCCAGGCCAGAGTTGCCCGGATCGGGGAAACGCCATCCCAGACAAAAGAATGGGTGCGCGTGAGCGACCCGCTGGTCAACCGGCTCTCCACAGCGCGCGTATTCCCCGGGGCGGCGTGGTACGCGGTCAGGGTGTCGGCGGCGGCTTTCACATTGATCAGGCCCCAGCCGTATTGGTAGTCGGGTCCGGCGTTTCCGCGGTCGTCGGCGGTGTGAATGAGCAACGCTTTCAAAGTGCTCGCGCGCATCGCCTGCCCGGGGAACAGCTTGCCGAAATGATTGATCAGCAGCGCCGCAGAGCCGGTCGCATTGGGCGACGACATGCTCGTGCCGCTGATGTTCCCGTAGCTGCTGTTGCTCCCGGAGAAGGATGAATAGACGCCGTCGCCGTTGGCCACCAAATCCGGTTTGATGCGGCCGTCGTCCGTCGGACCGCAGGACGAAAAGCCGCTCAGGAAAGCGGCGCTCGCATCCCGCACGCCGTTTTGGACGGCATCGGACACCGAACCGATGGTGAGGATGTTCTTGGCGGTCGCGTCGAAACTGAGGCTGTCGTAGCCGTTGCGATAGGTGGCATCGCCGGGCGGATGAATCGCCGGATCATAACTCACCGTGGTGGTCCCGCCGGCACTGAGCGCCACGCTCTGCCCGACGCCCGGGTTGTCGTAGCGGTCATTTCCCGCGCTGCGAAACATCAGATAATACGGCGCGCTGGCGGCCAATGAATCGGTGTCCCGGGCATTCGCATCGTATTTGCCGAAGTCCTGCTCGATGGCCGTATTCGTGGTGCCATTTCCCCACCAATCCCACACGGGTGACGCATTGCCCGTGTATCTCCACCCTGCGACGAAGCCGTAGCTATGATTGGAAAGATAAATTCTACCCACTTCGCCGGGATAACTCGCCGCCCGGCCCGTCATCTCACTTTTGTCACTCGTCCATTCATAAGTGTCCAACGTCACCGCCGTCGCCATGCCCTTCGCCTCCGCGCTGACTCCCGACGCGCCAATGGTTCCGCCGACATGCGTGGCGTGGTCGATGATCCCGGCCCCGTCCTTGATGGCGACGCGGGAGCCGAACTCCTGATGGGTCGCCCGGACCGACCCACCATCCCAGACGCCCACGGTGAGTCCGGCACCCGTGAGCGAAAAAGGCGCGGCCTGAAGCAAATTCGCCCCGGTGGAAATCGCGGTGTTCACATTATGCGTGATGAAATACACCGGCCGATCTCCCTCGAAAGCCGCGAGTTCCATCACCGTCCCGTCGGGCCGCACGATGCGCCTTGCCAGACCGCGCGCCGCCGCCAGGCGCAGGGCCGCGTCCAATTTCGCCTGTTCTGCGGCGCGCGTCCGCGCGACGACGTTCGCGCGCTGCGCCGGGTCCGCGAGCTCGACCCCAGAGCCGAGAAGATCGCTCAGTGACTGCGCGCTCGCCGTGGTGGCCAGCAGGAGAGACAGGCTGGCGGCGAGAAAAAGAAGTAGGGGGCGCATGGCAGGGGCGGCAGTTGCGCTGATGGGCACGACTGGCACCGATCAGGGAGAACGGCGCCGGAGCATAAACTCATAATCACCATCGGCAGCCGGTTTGTGCCTATCCACCGCAAGATTCGTGCAAATCGCCCGCTTTCAGTGGCGAGAAGACGGGTGCCCAAAGGAACGCCTCACCGCCCTCGCCCTCGCGCCCTAGGGAAAAGCGGCGCACGGGAGAGCTTTGTTGCGCGCAGCAGCCGCAGAGCAGGTCGCTTCAGCGGCGGCGGCGGCGGGTGGCGAGGAAGGCGGCGCCGAGGGCGAGCAGCGCGGCACTGCCGGGCTCGGGCGTGGCCGCAAAGACGGCTACCGTGCCCGCGTTGCTGCCGGCGTTGCCGGTGCCGAGGATGGTTTCCCCGCCGAAGAGATTGGGCGTGAGCAGACTGGCCGCGCTCAGGCGGGTGAAGCCGGCGCTGCTGATCCCGCCGGCCACCCCCGAGGCGAGGTCGAAGGCGCCATCCTCCGGCGTCCCAGCCAAAGGCGCGAATGCCGAGGTCCCCGCCGCTGCCGTCGAAGAGCGTGTAAGCCACAATTCGGACGCGCGGGAGCGCGTCCCTCCGGGGAGTAGCCCGCGGCGTAGCCGCCGGCAGACCACTGGCGCGGCGGATCGTCACCCCGGAGGGACGCGCTCCTGCGCGTCCCACGCCTCTGCAGCCACAATTCGGACGCGCGGGAGCGCGTCCCTCCGGGGAATGGTCATGTGTATCTCCGCCGCCCGCCGCGCGGGAGCCCCGGGGCCTGAAGGCTTCCCCAAGGGGCGGTGAAGCTCTGCCAGGCAGGTGCGGAGCTTTCCCAACGAACCCCGGAGCTTTCCCAACGAACCCCAGAGCTTTCCCAACGAACCCCAGAGCTTTCCCAACGAATCCCAGAGCTTTCCCAACGAATCCCAGAGCTTTCCCGACGAATCCCAGAGCTTTCCCAACGAATCTTAGGGCTTTCCCAACCGAGCCAATGCGGCGGGGCTGGGGCCGTGGAGTGTGCCGGTGAGCTTTTCGGTGTAGGTGCGGGGGGCGCGAAAGTCGGCGCGCTGTTCCGCGGTGAGGGCGGCGGCGGCGGGATGGCGCGCGGGTCAGCGAGCGACGAGTTCTTTTTCCTGCTCGGGAAGGGTCGCGGGCGCTTCTTCCGAGGGCGGTGGCGTCGTTTTCCCGCGCAGGGTGAAGCGGCGGATGACGACGTAGAAGACAGGCGTGAGGAGCAGGCCGAAGGCGGTCACGCCGAGCATGCCCCAGAAGACCGTGGTGCCGAGGGCGCGGCGCATTTCCGAACC
>JBBQIZ010000188.1:0-8443 GCA_038325425.1 Chthoniobacterales bacterium | reverse complement strand
ACACGCTTTTGCCAGTCGGCGAAAGGCGCAAGTTGCTTCGCTCTCTCGGCGTCTTTGGCCGGTTGCAGCGCGGCGCGTTCGGCGCGGATTTCGATTGCGCGGAGGTAACGCAGGAGGTGCGGCATCTGGCGCTGCGGCGTGCTGGCGAGAAAATCGGCGGGCACCACGCGCTGCACGTCCTGCTCCATCCCGGCGTAACGCTTCGGGCTGGCGAGCACCTTCTGCCGCAGCGCCAAGGTTTGCCGCGTCCACTCACCGAGTTGGTAGGTCAGCGCGGGCCATGCGCGGCGCGCCGATTCGGCCAGCGCGAGGAAGCGCGCGGCGGTTAGGGGGAAGACAGGCGCGAGCGTCAGGGTGTGGGCGAGCAGATGTTCGTAGGCCGTCTTCTGCAAAAGCTCCGCAGTGACGAAGACCGCGGTCGGCGCCTGCAACTTCGCGCTAATCTGCTGCAGCGTATCGTGAAAACTCGTCGCCTTTTTTTCGGTGCCCGGGAGGTGTTTTCCAAACCCCGCGAGTTCCTTCCACAGCCGCGCGAGATCCCGCGCCAGCACGAGTTCCGCAAGCTTGCGGACGCCCGCGACGGACGCCGCCTCGGCTTCCTCGCGTTTCCGGAAAAGGCGCACCTGCACGGCGGTTTCCTGCGCTTCCAATCCGGGATAAGCGAGCAGCGGCGCCCCGCCGACTTCTTCGACCACGACCGCCTCCGGCAGATCGCCGATCGACCACTCCTTCACGTCCGTCTTTTCCCACTGCCGGGCCGCTCGCTCCCACGCTGCCGAGCGCACATCGCGGCTCTCCACCTGGGCGCGAATCGCCTCGAGGTCGCGCCCGGAAGCGAGCGTCTTGTTGCCGCGATCGACGACCTCGACCCGCGGCTGCAAGTGCGCGGGCAGGCTTTGCGCCGGCCAGTCCGCCGCCCGGATGTGGACTCTATATTTGCGGGTCAGAAATTCGGCGAGCGCGCTCAGAAATTCGCCTTGCCCCGGCTGAAACTCACCCGCGACTTCGCGGATCTTCGGCTCCAGCGGCATGAGCGTTTTGCGGACCGTCTTGGGCAGCGCGCGCAGCAGCACGGCAATCTGTTCTTCGCGCAGGCCGGGCACCATCCACTGGAGCTGGCCGGACGTGAGTTGGCTCGCGACCGGCAGCGGCACCCGCACGGTCACGCCGTCCGTTTCATCGCCGGGCGTGTAGGCATAGGTGATCGGCAGCGCAGTGTTGCCGACCGAGATGCGATCGGGAAAAAGTGCGCGGTCGTAGGTCGCGTCGTCGTCGCCGATCAAGTCCACTTCCGTCGCGCAGAGAAAATCCGGCTCGCGTTCGAGGCGCGCGCGGACCAGTCGGTTGAGATCGTGGACCGACGAGACGTGCTCCAGCCGCGCGGCGTAGAATTGGTAAAGCGATTCGTCCAGATCATGCGCCCGCCGGCTGCGCACGCGGGTGAGCGCCGTCTCGATCTTGTCGCGGACTTTCCCGTTCTCGACGAAGAACCGCAGCGGCATCTTCGCTTCCTCCGCAACGAGCGCCCCGCGGATGAATAACTCCGTGGCCGCTGCGGGATCGATCCGCCCGTAATCGACCTGCCGCCGCGTGATCTCCAGCCCATGCACGAGGACGCGTTCCAGCGCCAGCACCCGCCCGGCTTTCGCGCTCCAGTGCGGCTCGGTATAGCGGAAATTGCAAAGATGTGCGCCGAGATCGATGACCCACTCGGGATTGATCCCCGCTGCCGTGCGCGCGAAGAGTTGCGACGTCTCGACGATTTCCCCGGCCACGATCCAGGCCGGTTGTTTGCTTTTGTCCTCGGGCTTCGCCGCGACCGCGTTTTTCCGCGGCTTTTCCCGCCGCTCATAAAGATTCGAGCCGGGAAACAGCGTCACCAGCCGACTGCCGGACGCCTTGTAAGTATTCCGTTCCTCCCGTTGCGCGATCTGTCCGAGCAGCCCCGCGAGCACCGCGCGATGGATCGCCGTGTAACTCGCGGCCTCATGCTTGGCTGCCGCACGTTCGCCTTCCTTCCGTCGCGGCGCTTCTTCCTCCACCGCGTCCGTGAGCTGATAGTAAATGTCGCGCCACTCGCGCATCCGCGACGGTGATAGGAAGTTTGCTTTGCAAAATCGCCGCAGCGCATTGCCGCTGCCTTTCGTCCCGAGTTCCGGACTGGCGCGCCAGATATTGAGCAGTGTGAGAAAGTCCGAATCGGCATCGGCAAACGCGCGGTGCGCCGCCGCGGCCGCTTCCTTTTGATCTTCCGGGCGTTCGCGCGGGTCAGGCACGCTCAGGCCGGCGGCGATGATGAGCATTTCCGGTAGCGCCTTTTCCGTGCGCGCCTGGAGGAGCATGCGGCCGAGCGTCGGATCGACGGGCAGCCTCGCAAGTTCGCGTCCGAGCGGCGTGAGTTCGTTCGTGTCGTTCAGCGCGCCGAGTTCGTGGAGCAGCGCGTAACCGGCGCGGATCGCGGCGGACTGCGGCGGATTCAAAAACGGAAACGTTTCGATCTCGCCGAGCCGGAACGCCTTCATCCGCAGGATGACTTCCGCGAGATTTGCCCGCTGGATTTCCGGCTGGGTGAAACGCGGGCGTTTTTCGAAATCCTCCTGATCGTAGAGCCGGATGCAGATGCCGTCCTGCACGCGGCCCGCGCGGCCGGCGCGCTGATTGGCGCTGCTTTGCGAGATCGCCTCGACGGGCAGGCGTTTCGTTCGCGTGCGCGGATTGTAGCGGCTCATTCGCGTGAGGCCGGCGTCGATGACGTAGCGGATGCGCGGCAGCGTGAGCGAAGTTTCGGCGATGTTCGTCGCCACAATCACGCGGCGCCGCTGCTCGGGAGCGAAGATGCGCTGTTGCTCCGCGGCGGGCATGCGCCCGAAGAGCCCGATGACTTCAATGCCCGAGCCGAGACTGCCTTCGAGCAATTCGCGCGTCTCGCGAATGTCGCGCTCGGTCGGCATGAAAACGAGTACGTCGCCGGTGTCCGACTCGATCAGCGCATCCTCGGTCGCGCGCACCGCGGCGTCGATGTGGTTGAGTTCGTCCGCCGACTCTTCGGCGCGGGCGTGCGATTCGATCGGCGCGTAGCGAATATCCACCGGCCAGAGCCGGCCCGAGACTTCGATGATCGGCGCGCCACCAAACGCTTCGGAAAACGCCGCCGTGTCGATCGTCGCCGAAGTGATGACCAGCTTCAGATCGGCGCGTTTGCGCAGCAGCTCCTGCAAATAGCCGAGGAGGAAATCGATGTTCAGCGAACGCTCGTGCGCTTCGTCGAGGATCAGCGCGGAATAGCCGCGGAGCAGCGGGTCCGACTGAATCTCGGCGAGCAGGATACCGTCGGTCATGAACTTGATCCGCGTGTCGCGCCCGGTGTCGTCGTTGAAACGCATTTTGCACCCGACCTCGCGGCCCCACGTCACGCCGAGTTCCTCGGCCACACGCCTTGAGACGCTCAGCGCGGCGACCCGCCGCGGCTGCGTGCAGCCGATGCGCCCGCGCTCCGCGAAGCCTGCGTCGAGGCACATCTTCGGGAGTTGCGTGGTTTTTCCCGAGCCCGTCTCACCCGCCACGACCACGACCTGATGGCCGCGCATCGCCGCGATGATCTCCTCGCGGCGTGCGCTGATCGGCAGGTCTTCGGGATAACGGACGGTGAACATGGCTGGCAAAAGGACCGCCACGCTACACGGAAACGCCACCCGGGAAAACCCCGCGACCAGCACCGTCATTCTGAGCGCAATCGAAGGATCGGGCGGTGCGGCAGTGGCACAATTTGATAAAGCCCGGTCATTCTGAGCGGAGTGTAACGGAGTCGAGGAACCCCGTGGCATGGCCGTTGACGCCTCCGCGAGATTCTTCGACTGCGTTCCGTCCCACCCTCGCCCGCACGGAACTCCGCTCAGAATGACCCGCGGTTTGGATCTGGATTCCGACCGAAGGCTTACCCGCGGCGAATCTGCGAACCCTTGAACCGGATGCCGAAGCGGAAGACCTTCTTCTGCCGACAATGAACCTGTCCGGTCGCGAGGTCGATGTGCTCGGGAATTTCGATCCGGTGCAAATCGGCGTTCGCGTGAAACCCGCGTTCGGAAAAGATGTCGATCAGCATCGCGAGGGCGACCGGCTCGTCGAAAAGCGCATCCTCGGAGTTGATATTCGCGCGGCCGGAGATTGCGTGCCGGCGGATGATCGGCATCATCTTCTCCTCGATGAATTCGCAGACCTCCTGCAAAAGTTTCGGGTCCTCGACCTGATAGCCATCGAGCCGGCGGACCAGGTCCTGCCGGGCGTGGCGGACGATTTCGCTGGCCAGGGGCAGCTTGCGCAGGCGGTCGAAAGTGCGCGGGTCGAGCTCCAGGGAGCTTTGGTATTCGAGTTCGCGGACGATGTTTTCCTGCACCAGTTCCAGCGGCGCCTGCGCGTTGATGAAGTGGTAATGGAAGATCTTCTTGAGCGAGACGAGCGCTTCGTAGGTCTGCTCCTTGAAGACGCGATAACGATTCCGCGCGAGCGCCTCGTCGAAGTCCGTGGCCCGCTCTTCCCAGAGATCGCCCATGCCGGAGCGGCGCACTTCCTCGTTGTGCGCGAGCACTTCGCGACCGCGCTTCATCTGGCGGGCAATGCTTTCCGCTTCGTCCACGAAAAGCACCATGATGTGGAAGATCGGCTGTTTGTAATGCGCCGCGTCGGGCGTCTCGGAAAAGTCCCGCCGCAGCGCGGTCATTTCGTCGAAGAGCATTTTCAAACACTCGACCTGCACCTTGGTCCGCGGGAAACCATCGAGCACCGCCCCGTTCTGCTGCTCGGGCTCGAGCAACTTGCGGAAGAGGATGGCGATCACGTCGCTGTCGCCCACCATGCCGCCCTGGGACTTGATCTTCTGCGCTTCCGGGCTGCTGAGGAGCTGGCTGACGACGATCGGTTCGGCGGTGATGCCGCGCAGCTCGCGGATGAAATCGCTGTTCGTCCCTTTGCCCGCGCCCGGCGCACCGCCGAGGAGGATCAGCTCCTTGGGAAAACGAAGCTGCGCGCGGCCGTAGTCGGCTTCGAGCTGTTTCCAGACGCGGTTGAAAATGAGCTGCGCATCCTTGATTTCCAGATCCGCGGGAGCGGGCGGTTTCGCGGGGGATTCCTTCGTGGCAAGCGGCATGGGCGCACGCTAACGAGCGGTGATCAGACTCGTCGAGAGCCAAGGGAGCAGCCCGGCGAAAACTGCGCCAGGACCCGCTGTTTCCTAGGTTCCCGCAACCAGCCGTCGCCGTAGCGCCGATTCGAATGAGATGCGGGCGATTCTGATTATCAATCCGACGTCGGGAGACGACGAGCCGAACACGGAAAAGGTGGCCACGATCCAAGCGGGGCTGGCCGGTGCGCCGTTTGTCGCAGAGGTGTGTTTTACGACCAGAGAGCGCGGTGCGGGTGTGATCGCCAAAGAAGCGGTGGCCGCGGGCGTCGAGGTGGTGCTCGTGGGCGGTGGCGATGGGACGGTGAGCGAGGTGGCGCGCGAACTGGTCAATCAGCCGGCGACGCTGGGCATCGTGCCGATCGGCACGTTCAACAACATCGCCCGGAGCATCGGCGTGCTGGCGGATCTTTCCCTGGCCGTGGGAGTCATCGCCGCGGGCCATGTGCGCAAGGTCGATGTCGGGCTCGCGAACGACCGGCATTATTTCTTCGAGGCGGCCGGCGCCGGCCTGGATGCGGCGCTTTTTCCGATCGGCGAGGAGATCAAGGGCGGACGCTGGACGCGCATCGGGCAGGCGCTGCGGCTCGCGCTCAATTACCAGCCGCAACCCTTTCAGATCACCTTCGACCGGCCGCTCTCGGAAGTCCTGCCCGCGGCCAGCCGGACGCGGATGAGCGCCGCAGCCTTGGCGGGCCGGACCATCCGGCGCCATGCCTTGCTCGCGGTGGTGGCCAATGGGCCCTATTACGGCGGCGGATTCACCGTGGCGGCGGGGGCGCGGATGAGCGATGGGCGGCTGACCGTCTCGATCTTCCGGCGCTTCAGCAAATGGGAGCTGTTCCGGCATTTCCGCTCCATCTCGGGCGGGCGCTACCAGTATTCGCCGAAGATCGAGACCTTCACCGCCGGAGAGGTGCAATTCGCGTCGTCCCATGCCATCCCCGTGCATATCGACGGACAGCCGCTGGGCAGCACGCCGATCAAGCTGCGCGCCTTGCCGGGAGCACTGCGCGTGTTCGCGCCGGAACATCCGCTGACCGAAACGAACGGAAATGCCTGAGTCGCCCGAGTCGTCCAGAGAAGCCGAAGCGGCTGCCGCGCAGAAGCGCGCCGCCGCAGCGCTGGAGCGCGGAATCGCGAAAATCGAGACGCTGGCGGAAGCGTCCCAAGCGCTCGATGCGCTGGAAGCAACGGCGGGCCAACTCCGCGCGGACGACGTCTCGGGTGTCCCTGCGGAAGGGTCATCGGCGCGGCCGTCCGCGGCGATCGAGCAAGCGGCCGAAGGTGCCCCGGCGGACGTGATTGCAACTGCCGCGGTCGAGTCCGCGAACGCGGCGCCGAAGGACAAATCGATCGTGGACGAGGCCGTGACGCAGGCGCTCGGCGGAACGCAGGCGGCCGACGCTCCGCCCGCGGCCACACGGCGCGGCCGCCGACTCCTGCGGCGTGCGCTCTTCCGCCGGCTGCGTCCGCTGCAGGTGCTCGACGCCCTGGCGTTCGTGCAGATCAATCAGCTCCCGCACACGCGGAAGACGGATCGTTTTATGTCGCGTCTCAGCCTGGTCATGACCGGCGGTGGCGGGTGGTTTCTCGTCTTGCTGATGGCGATGCTCGCCGATCGCCGAAGGGGCTGGAGCCCGGCCCGCGCGGTGGTCCCCGCGCTTTGGCTGGCCACGATGACCGTGGAATATCCGATCAAGAAATGGTTTCGCCGCCGCCGGCCGTTTATCTCGCTGGTCCAGGCGATCATCGTCGGGAGGAAACCGGGTAGTTATTCCTTTCCGTCCGGCCACAGTGCGGCGGCGTTTGCGGGCGCGCTGTTGCTCGCGCGCCAATATCCCGGTGGGGCGCGCGCCTTCTTCGGGCTGGCGTCGCTGGTCGCTTTTTCCCGCGTCTATCTGGGCGCGCATTATCCCGGCGACGTCGTCAGCGGCTCGCTGCTGGGGATGATCCTCGCGCGGATTTATGCGCGCGCTCTGCGCAAGATCGGCGTCGCTCCGGACTAGAGCCGCGTCCGCAACCACTCCCGCAGGAGGTCGAGGTTCACCGGTTTGACGAGATGTTCGTCGAAACCCGCCTCCTTGGAGGCGAGCCGATCCTCCGGGCTGGCGTAGCCGGTCATGGCGATGAGTAAAACGCCGGCCAGGGCCGGCATCGCGCGCATTCGCCGCGCCACTTCATAGCCATCCATCCCCGGCAAGCCGATGTCGAGGAGCACGACTTCGGGGAGAAATCCCGCCGCGACGGTAAGCGCCTCGGGGCCGGCGAAAGCGGTGCGCGTGATGTGGCCCCGGCGCGATTGGAGGATCGCCATGCTGCGCACGGAGTCGGTGTTGTCATCGACGATGAGGATGCGCCGCGAAGTCTCGCGGGATGTGGGTGGGGGTAACGAAGGGGCAGCCGGGGCCTGCCGAAGAATGGGCAGATGGACGATGAATTCGCTGCCGTGGCCGAGCCCCTCGCTGTGCGCTTCGACGCTCCCGCCGTGCAGCTTGACCAACCGACTGACGAGCGTGAGGCCGATGCCGAGACCGCCGTGGGAGCGGTCCAGCGCCCGCGTGGCCTGGACGAAAAGATCGAACACGCGGGGCAGCAACTCGGGATCGATGCCGGCGCCGTCGTCGCACACCCGGACGACGACCTGGGGTGGATCGATGCTTTCATCGCGCTCGGCGCTGAGCGTGATGTGGCAGCCGTCCCCCGCGTATTTGCAGGCGTTGCCGAGGAGGTTGATGAAGACCTGTTCGAGCCGGGTGGCATCGGCATTGAGGAAGATCGGCCGGGCCGGCAGGCGGACGGCCAGTTCCTGATGACGGTTCGCGCAGTCGGAACGAACGAGACTGGTCGCCGCGGTGAGAATCGCCTCCAGCGCGACGGTCCGCTTGCGGAGTTCGATTTTCCCCACGGTAATGCGCGAGACATCGAGCAGGTCATCGATCATCCGGCTCATGTTCTCGATCTGGCGGCCAATGATGGCCTGCGCCTGCTGGCGGTCCTCGGCGCTGGTGCCTTGGCTCTGCAAAATCTCCGCGGCGTTGCGCAGCGGGGCGAGCGGGTTGCGCAACTCGTGCGCGAGCATGGCGAGGAACTCATCCTTGTTGCGATCGGCCTTGGCCAGTTCCACGGCGCGCCCGGACAGGAGCGCCTCGAGCGCGTGCCGCTCCGTGATGTCGGTGAAACTGGTCAGGATCGAGGCGGTCTCCTGGTCGAGCACCCAGCGGCAGAGCAGGGGAATCCGACGCCCCTCACGGGTCGTCTGGACGA
>JBBQIZ010000187.1:0-8515 GCA_038325425.1 Chthoniobacterales bacterium | reverse complement strand
AGCGAGAAATAAAATCGGGCAAAAGGGGACACGAAGTAGGATTTCATGTTAAGAAAGCGGAATTCGTTGGGATACGTTCCTCTTTGGGCGGATACAAACTCGCGGCGTCACTGGACGTTTTCTTCGCGCGCAGCGACCAGCTACGCTAGATCGCCGAAGGTGCGTCCATCAATTTGCCCACGACGCCATGTCCTCATTGCAACGTCCGACGAGCCGGAAAGTGAAAGGCATGTAACCACTTTAATCGTATTATGGAGCTGACGATAGCTACGCATTTGCGGGGGCGCTACGTCAGCCGCTCCTTCAGCGCCTTGGCGATCGCACTGCCCCGATTGTGGACATGGAGCTTCTGATAGATACTCCGCTGGTGAAAATCGACTGTGTGAAAACTCACGTCAAACTGCGCCGCGATTTCCTTTTTTGTCAGCCCCCGCACCTGGGCTTCAAGAATCTGCCGCTCGCGGGTCGTAAGACCGTAGTCGGGCTTTACCGCAGCTGAACGGGAAAACGAATGCAGGACCAGCTTTGCAATCCGACCGTTCATGGGCGCACCACCGCGTCTCACTTCCATCAATGCGTCCCTCACATCGTCCAATGACGAGCCCTTGAGCAGATAGCCGTCGGCACCGGCACAGAGAGCCTGAAACACTTTTTCCGCATCGTCGAACACCGTGAGCACGATGATCTGCACTGTGGGAACGCGCTCCTTGAAACGGGAGATGCCTTCAATGCCGCTCATGCCCGGAAGTCCGACATCGAGCAAGATGATGCCAGGCCGCGAAGTGCTCATCGCTTTGAGCGCTGCCTCGCAGGACTTGAATCCGCGGGTGGCACTCACTCCATCCAACAACGATACAGTGAGCAGCGCAGCGGCACGATAAGGTTCGTTGTCCTCGATCAGCCAGACCTCGGTCGGTGGTTGCGGCACACGCGCGTCGTTGTTGGGGTTCATGGTATGTCGAGGCGAATCGTGGTGCCGTGGCCGGGTTCGCTCCGGATTCCCAATCGGCCTCCTATCTGAGTGGCCCGATGGCGAAGGTTATGCAAACCGCGACCTGGTTCAATTTCGGATTCGCGGAATCCTTGACCGTCATCAGCGATCTCAAGAGAGAAGGCGCCGCGAGATCGGGAAACCGTCACGTCCACTTTGCGACAGCCGGAGTGGCGAACGGAGTTGTGCAGCGCCTCCTTGTAGATCAGCCAGACGTTTCGTGCAAACTCGAGCGGGCAGCGCTCTTCGCTCGGAATTTCAGGTCCGACGAACGTTTGCTCAAGACCTGCGGTGAATGCTGGCAGCGTCTCGCGCATCCGCGTGACGAGTTGCGCCTGCGTGATCGGACGGGCGTCAAGCAACCAGACGATCTCGCGGAGTGCCTCATTGGTGTCGCTGGCAATCCGGCTGATCTGCCTGAGTTCCTGGCGCGTGCTTCCGTCACTGCATTGGTGCGTCGCTGCTTCGCTGAACAGTCGAATGCTTCCAAGACAGCTGCCAATCTCATCGTGTAGGTCTGCGGCAATGCGCCGGCGCAACTCTTCGACTTCCCGGTGCCGGGCGGTCCGAGTTCGCCACAGAAAAACCCCGACGACGAGCGCGAGCGTCGCGATCAAGGAAGCACTCGTCTTGAGGGTGGTCGCGAGCAAACGCTCCGTCGTGGAGGCTCGGGCTGTTTCCATTTCTGCTATCGTGGCCGCAACTTTTTGCCGACGGTCGAGTCCCGCGAACCACTCCGGATAATCCAGCAACGGGTGCCGGCTGTTGAACCCGTCGACAAGAAAGGACCGTTGCCAACGGGGGTAGTCTGGCGTTTCGAACTGATCCAAGGCGGACACGGACGCGTGGAGCGCGACATTGCGATCAGCCGCCCACGCCTGCAGCTCGCCGAGGGCGAAACTGCTCGACGTCCCGCGGCTGTGCAATTGCAGCGCAGTCACCCGCACGTAACGTCCGCGATGCCCGGTCGCTCGTACAGAGAACGGATTCTCCCCTGGGTTAACGACGACCTTATCGCCACTGTCCAACAGCAGCTGCGGATGAAGCATACGTGGGTCGCTGGACAGCTCCACCCGGAAGCGGACGGGAAATCCGTGTCCAGGAATGTCCACGAAATCGGTCGGTCGCGCGGGCAGTAGCCGGATTTCGTCGAGGTCATGCTCTCTCCCGAGATCGACCTGCACCCATTTTGTCGTATTGGGATCGGGTTCTTGCAGGGCGAGGTATCCGTTCGTCGGACTCGCGCTGGGGCCTACCGGAGGTCCCAGCACGCTCTGCCCATCGGTGAGATTTGCCACATTCCAAAAAGGATCGGCTGTCGCAGAGACCGAGGCTGAGACTCGCTGGCCAGCAGCTACATTGCGCTTACCGCACAACACGAAAATTTCGCCAAGTGCGACAATCCAGTCTTCGCGACGCGGCCAGGCCTGAGTGGCCGTCACACGGACATACCGCGCGCGCCGTTGGTTGGTCGAAATGACCACAGGCGAGGCGCCTGGATTTGGTAGGTCGGCACTGGTAAAATCGCCCACTAGAGAGCGCTGACCGGGCCGTTGCGCGGTGGCCGTCTCGACGCGAAATCGCAGCGGAAATCCATAACCAGCTCCCGACGTTCCGTCCGCCTCTGCGCTCGCAGCTACGAGTGCAATCATATCGAGCGCAAATTCGTCGCCGAGGTCGACTTCTGCCCATACGGCCGCACCGGCGGAGGGGAGACGCGGGGTGTGCCAGCCGAGCCGGGAACTCGTGTTGGTTCCGGCTGGTGCGGGCAACGTGCCAAGCTCTGAAGTGAGCTCCATCAATCGTTTGTCCAACTGCCGGACATCGCTGCTGACCACGCGGGCGAGCCATTCCACGAGCGCACGTTCCTTGTTGGCCGCCGCATCGCGATCTGCTCCCGGTAGCGACGTTGTCACAAACCAAAGCAACATTGCCGCTGTGTATTGGTGCGGTTTCGCGGGAGACATGCCAACAAGGTTTGCGGCAAGTATTCTTCCGCTGTCAAGGCCGCCACCAGATAGTCCCGATTAGTGTGCGGCTGCGCAACTTCAATATCCACGAAACCGGAACCCCGCCGTATGCATCATTTGCCACCCATTCAAACTAGTTTCCGATCTCACCCCCGCAAACGCGTAGCTATCGCGAACGGTGCCAAGCGCGTATGATTTACACACTTTCCAGCAATTTCGGCGGCGACGAGTCACCGAACCACACCCCATAAAACACCTACACGTATCGTCAGGCCGAGCATTTCGCCCGAGGCAACTGCAGTGCGCAAGCCCGTCAGGACTAACCCACCATCGGACCGATTGCACTCGATACGTTCTGGCATCGCTAACGAACGCGAAATCTCAACGCGCGATTCAATGGTGAATTAAATAACAAAGTCGTCTACCGGAATTGGCGATTTTCGGAGACCCACTTCTCCAAGGATGTCTCCGAGGCAGGTCCGGTAAGTCGCACCTCAACAGCGAACAACACCACATTTGCCGGACGGCGCGACTTCAAAATATCTTTGTATGTTTATTCTACACCCCGTGAAACTAATCTCCTGCTTTGCCGCGCTAGTGGCTACGACCTTGCCCATGATAGCGCTGGCCGCCAACGCGCCGAAGGCCGCTGTCAAGCCACCCGCCGCGCTGAAGTTCCGCGTGCAGCAACTCCACCTCGACAACAACGAAGGCTGCGCGGTCGCCGACTTCGATCGCGATGGGCATCTCGATATCAGCGCCGGCGAGTTTTGGTATGCGGGGCCGGACTTCAAAACGCAGCGTCCGCTCCGCAAGCTCGAAGTTTTCGGCAAGGATTACCTAACGAACTGCGGCGAACATGCCTACGATGTGAACGGCGACGGTTTCCCCGACATCGTGAGCGGTGCGTTCATGGACACGAAGATCTGTTGGTATGAAAATCCGGGGGCGAACGGGCTGAAGTCGGGCGCGTTGTGGACGCAGCACGTGTTGCTCGACTCCATGCTCGCGCAGAATGAGTGGAGCGATTTCCGCGATCTCGATGGCGACGGAAAGCCGGAATACATTGTCAATTCCTACGCTCCCTCGAACGCCGTGAGGGCCTATCGTTTCTCGCGCAACGCTCGAGGCGACCCAACGCTCGAACCGTGGACAATTCAGCCGGGAGGCCCACTCGTAAACGGCCATGGACTCGGCTTCGGCGACATCAATGGCGACGGACGCGAAGACATTCTCTATGGCAACGGCTGGTATGAGCGCCCGAAGGACGGCGCGCCAACCAAGCCGTGGGTGCGCCACGCCGACTGGACGTTTCCGCACGCGAGCACGCCGATGATCGTGGTGGATCTCAACGGGGATGGCCGCAACGACTTCATTTGGGGCCACGGCCACAACTACGGCCTCTATTGGGAGGAACGGCGCGACGACAACAAAGATGGCAGCACCAACTGGCGGCATCGCCTGATTGACGACCGTTTTTCCCAGCCGCACATGCTCCTGTGGGAAGACATCGACAACGACGGTCAGCCCGAACTGATCACCGGTCGGCGGTTCAAGGCGCACAGCGGAAACGATCCGGGCGATGCGGAACCCGGCGTTGTTTATTACTTCAAGTGGAACAAGGAGCAGCAGAAGTTCCAGAAGTTCACCGTCGCGGAAAATGGCCCCGGCATCGGTTTGCAAATCCGCGTCGCTGACCTCAATGGCGACGGCTGGAAGGACATCGTCTGCGCCGGCAAAAGCGGCACGAACATCCTCTGGAACGAGGGCAAGTAGCCACCGTTCGTTACTCCCGATCCGCGATTCCCCCCTCGGAATGAACAAGATCGACCTCACGGATCGCTGCGCGATCGTCACCGGTGGCGCACGCGGCATTGGGTTTGCCATCGCCACGCGGCTCCTGCAATCGGGCGCCAGCGTGTCGCTCTGGGATATGGACGCCGCGGCGCTGGCCCGAGCTTCCGCTGAGTTAGCCGCGTCAGACAAAGTGCATACCGCCACCGTAGATCTTGCGGACTGCGGCTCCGTGGAGGGCGCGACTGCGGACACCGCGGCGGCCTTCGGAAAACTCGATATCCTCGTGAACAACGCGGGCATCACCGGCGGCAATGCGAAGACTTGGGAACTGGATCCCGCGGACTGGCGGCGCGTGATGGAGATCAATCTTCACGGCCCCTTCTACTGCTGCCGCAGCGTCGTCCCACATCTGCTCAAGAATGGCTACGGTCGCATCGTCAACATCGCCTCCATCGCGGGTAAGGAAGGCAACCCGAACGCGGCGCATTACAGCGCTTCGAAGGCCGGGGTGATCGCGCTGACTAAATCGCTCGGCAAAGAACTCGCCACGAGCAACGTGGCCGTGAACTGCGTCACGCCCGCCGTCATCGCGACCGAGATCCTCAAGCAAATGTCGCAGACGCACATCGACTACATGCTTTCCAAAATCCCGATGGGCCGGCTCGGACAGCCCGAGGAAGCAGCGGCGCTCGTGGCGTGGCTCTGTTCGGAAGACTGCTCCTTCACCACCGGCGCCGTCTTCGATCTGTCCGGCGGGCGGGCCACTTACTGACTGGGACGCGCGCGTGAACCACGAATCGACCGCCGTCCGCTCCAGTTCCTGGAAATGGTGGATCACCGGCCTGCTGCTGCTCGCCACGACGATCAACTACATGGATCGCGTCACCCTCGCGAGCGCCTCGGTGCGCGTGACACGCGAGCTGAGTCTGAGCGACGCCCAATATGGCAATCTCGAGCTCGCCTTCGGCTGGGCCTTCGCGGTCGGCTCGCTCGTCTTCGGTGTCCTCGCCGAGCGCTGGCGGGTCTATTGGCTTTACCCGGCGGTGCTGGGCGCGTGGTCGTTCATGGGTATGGCCACCGGATGGAGTCAGGGCTTCATGGAACTGATGGTCTGCCGCATGTTGCTGGGATTTTTTGAAGCCGGCCATTGGCCCTGTGCGCTGAAAACCACCTTTGCGCTGCTCAACGAAAAGGACCGCACCATGGGCAATAGCGTGCTGCAGAGCGGGGCTTCCATCGGCGCGATCATCACGCCGCAAATCATGAAGCTGATGATGACGGAACAACCGGGATCGTGGCGCACGACTTTCATCGTCGTCGGCGCCGTCGGATTTCTGTGGGTGGCGGCGTGGCTCTTTTTCCTGCGGCCGAGCGACTTGGAGCATACGCCCGCGACCACTCCGAGAGAGGATGCGCTCGGTCTCGGAATGATCATGCGCAGCGGACGCTTCTGGGCGGTCGCGCTGCTCATCGTCGGCGCCCAGACGGTCTGGCACGTCTATCGCGTGTGGCTGATGAAATTCTTGCAAACGGGCCGCGGCTACGCGGAGAAAGCGGCGCTCGATTTCAACTCGCTCTACTTCATCGCCACCGATATCGGCTGCATCGCCGCCGGCGTGATTTCGCTCTGGCTGGCGCGTCGGTGGGCGCTGTCGCCGCACGATGCCCGCCGCCGCGTTTATGCCGGAGCGTGTTTGCTGACGTCGCTCAGTGTTTTCATCCCGTCGCTCGGGAAAGGCTGGCCGCTCCTCGCAATCCTGCTGCTCATCGGCGCCGGCGCGCTGGCGTTGTTTCCCTGCTATTACAGCTTCGTGCAGGAACTCTCTCCGCATCACGTCGGTCGTCTCACCGGTCTGCTGAGTCTGTGGGTCTGGGCGGTGACTTCGCCGATGCACAGTTTCTTTGGCCTGCTGGCCGACCGCAGCAAGAGCTACGATCTCGGTCTCGTCATCGCGGGGTTGGCCCCGTGGATCGGGGTGTTTGCGATGAAATTTCTATGGCAGCGCGGCGAGCCAATTTCCTTGGTCGCAAAACCTTCCACCGTCTGAATCATCCCGTCCTGTTCCTCCTTTCCCATGAACTCACCGATCCGTCGTCCTTCATCTCTCCTCGCCATCGCGTTCGCGTGCGCGGCTTTCTCGTCGGCTCGTGCCGAGTTCAAAGCCGGCGCTGTCGCGGTGGATATCACGCCGACGAAGCTGCCGGTGATCGTGAACGGCAGCATGTACAGTCGCTCCGTCGATAAGATCAAAACGCCCATCCATGCGCGCGCCGTCGCGCTGGCCGATGGCAAGGAGCAACTCGTCATCGTCGTGGTGGATAGCTGCATGATGACGCGCCCGCTTCTGGACGAAGCCAAGGCGCTCGCGGAGAAGCGCACCGGTATTCCAGCGAACCGCATGCTCATCTCCGCGACGCACGCGCACAGCGCTCCGTCCTCGATGGGTTGCCTCGGCACCGATCCGGATCCCGCGTATGTGCCCTTCCTGCGCGACAAAATCGTGGAAGCCATCGCCGCCGCGCAGGCCGCGCAGGAGCCGGCACGCATTGGGTTCGCCAAAGAAAACGCCGCGGATTTCACGGCGGTGCGCCGCTGGATCCGGCGGCCCGATCGCATGGCGGAGGATCCCTTCGGAAACAAGACGGTGCGCGCCAACATGCACGCGGGCCGCAACTGGGACGACGTCACCGGCGAATCCGGCCCGGAGGATCCCGAACTGTCGCTGATCTCGATTCAGGCCCGCGATGGTCGACCGCTCGCGGTGCTCGGCAACTTTTCCATGCACTACTTCGGCGACAAGGACATCAGCGCGGATTATTTCGGCCTGTTTGCCGAGGGCCTGAAACAGCGCCTCGCGCCGGAGGCTGCGCCGGGCAAACCCGCGTTCGTCGGCATCATGTCGCACGGTTGCAGCGGCGACATCTATCGCGTGGATTACAAGATCCCGGAAAAAGACCGCCCCAAGCCGACGATCGAGGAATATGCGAACGGGATGCTCGACATCGCGCAAGCCGCCTACCAGCGCATCAGTTACCGCGACAATGCGGACATCGCGATGACCGAGCGGCGCATGACGCTCAACTACCGCGTGCCCGACAAACAGCGGCTCGAATGGGCGCAACGCATCGTCACCGAAATGGGCGACCGGCTCGCGAAGACGCCGACGGAAGTCTACGCGCGCGAACAGATCATCCTGCACGAGCGGCAGAACACCGAGATCGTCGTGCAGGCGCTGCGCCTCGGCGACATCGGCATCGCCACCACGCCATGCGAGACTTACGCGATCACTGGCTTGAAGATCAAAGCCGCCAGCCCGCTGCCGCACAACATGGTGATCGAACTCGCCAACGGCGGCGACGGTTACATTCCGCCGCCCGAGCAGCATCTCTTCGGCGGCTACAATACCTGGGCGGCCCGCTCCGCTGGATTGGAGGTGCTGGCCGAGCCGAAGATCACCGAAGCGGCGATCGAGATGCTGGAAAAGATCAGCGGGAAACCGCGCCGCGAGTGGAAGCTCAGCGACGGCCCCGCGGCGCGCGCGATCCTCGAGGCGAAGCCGGTCGCTTACTGGCGGCTGAATGAATTCACCGGCCCGCACGCCGCCGACGCCAGCGGTCACGATCACGACGCGGTTTATGAACGCGAGATCACGTTCTATCTCGACGGACCGCGCTCCGCGGAATTTTGCAATGCCAGTGAGATCAACCGCGCGCCGCACTTGGTCGGCGGGCGCTTGCGCGCGCAGTTGGATCAGCT
>JBBQIZ010000186.1:0-8519 GCA_038325425.1 Chthoniobacterales bacterium | reverse complement strand
GCAGGTGAAAGCGATCTTGGAGCGTGGTGGCGCCGCGGCGGGTGGAGCGGAATCAGCGCCGGTGGCTGCGCGGAAGATCGTGCGTTTTCCGCGCGGGTGGAAAATCGGCCTGTCGCTGGCGGCCGCGGCGGCGCTCTTTGCCGGGCTGGCGGCGGGCTGGTTGCGCGCGCCGCAGCCGGTTTCGTATGCCGCGCTCCCGCCGCGGGTCGTGGAGTTTTTCGGCCAGGCGCCGACCTTGCCGAAGCGCTCACAGAATCCCGCGGATCTGCGCGCGTGGCTGATTGCGCAAGGCGCTCCGCAGGATTTCCAGATCCCCGCGAAGTTGCAGGCGCTGGCGAGCCTGGGCTGCCAGGTCATGGATGTGAACGGGAAGCCGGCCTATCTCGCGTGCTTCTGGCGGGAGAAAACACCGGGCGTCAATGAAGGCGAACTGGTGCATCTGCTCGTCGCGCGGCGCACGGATTTTCGCGACGCCCCGGCTTCGAATGCACCGGAGTTCCGCGAGCTGAACGGCTGGAGTTTCGTTTCCTGGTCGGAGGGCGACGTGATTTACACGCTCGCCGCCGCCGCGCCGATGGAGACGCTGCGGCCGTTCGTGAAGGCGCCAGCGCGAAGCCCGCTGTTGCTCGCGCGGTGGTAGTCGCGGTGCGGGTGATACCATCTCCCAGAATCAATCGGACACTCTGCGGCCCTCTGCGTTCTTTGCGCCTCTGCGGTAAAACTCAGCCTACCCTCTACCGCAGAGGCGCGGAGCACGCAAAGGGCCGCAGAGGACATGACGGCGGCCCGGTGCTCACTGTCAGGTTATTTGCGAGAGATGGTATGAGCGCGGCCGGGTAGCGCGGGCCTCCGGCCCGTTGGTTTCGGCATCCTGCCGAAACGAACTTTCCGGCCCGTCTTCTGGAGCGGAGCTCTTGCTGGCGTGCGTGAAAGAAAAAGTCCGTCGGCGCAGATGCGCCAACCAACGGGCCGGAGGCCCACGTTACCCGGAAACCACCACTCAGCTCCCGAGCTTGCCGAGCGCTTCGAGCAAGATCGATTGCGTGAGGATTTCGGGGAGCAGCAGGGGTTTGGCATCGCCGCCCGGATAGAGCAAATAAACGGGCACGCCGACGCGTCCGTGCTTCTTCAAGATCGCCGTGATCGCCGGGTCGGCATTGGTCCAATCCGCTTTGAGCGGGAGCACGTTTTTGTCCTTCAGGGCGGCGCGCACCGGGTCGGTTTCGAGGACGAACTTCTCGTTGTATTTGCAGTTCAGGCACCAGTCGGCGGTGAAATCCACGAACACCGCCTGCCCATTTTTCGTCGCCTCCGCCACGCGCGCATCGCTCCACGGTTCCCACGGAATGCCGCCCGCCACGGTCGCCGCACCGCCGCCGGTCGGCTTGGGAACATCGATCTTGCCGTGGAGGAAGAAGAACCATCCGCCCGCGAGCAGCGCGATGATCGCCACCCACCCGATCACTTTCCCGTGCGTCACGCCGTAGAGCCAGCAGGCGAGCGCGAGCACGAGCAGGAAGCTGCTCACGGCGATCAGCGGATCGACGCCGCGGCTTTGCCCGAGCACGCCCAGCAACCACACCACCACGCCGAGCATGATGAAGCCCATGAACTGTTTCAGCCGCTCCATCCACATGCCGGGCTTGGGCAAATAACGCATCCACGCCGGCTTCGCGGTGAGGAGGAAATACGGCAGGCTCATGCCCGCAGCGATGACTGCGAAGAGCAGCACGACGATGTGCGGCGGCGCGACGAACGCGAACCCGAGCACCGCGCCAAGAAACGGCGCGGTGCACGACGTGCCGAGCAGCGTGGTGAACATGCCGTGCAGAAACGCGCCGCCGTACCCTTCCTTGCTGGAGAGTTCGCTGAGCTTCCCGGCGGCCCCGCCGGTGAGCGCGATTTCAAAGACGCCGAGCAGGTTCAGGCCGAAGACGAAGACGAGCGCGATCAGGCCGACGAGGATGCCGACGTGCTGAAATTGGAACCCCCACGTCAGGCTGATGCCAAACGCTTTCAGTCCGATGATCAGCGCGGCGAGGCTGAGGAAAAAGGCGAACACGCCGCCGACAAACGCGAGGCCGAGACGGAACACGCGCTTCGGCTCTTCGCCCGCCTGCTGCACGAAACCGAAGATCTTCAGCGCAATGACCGGCAGCACGCAGGGCATCAGATTGAGGATGAGTCCGCCGAGGAAGGCGCTCCAAAGCAGCGTGAAAAGATGCGGCACGACTGGCGCGCTCGGCGGCGCGCTTTCCGCCGTGGGCGTTGCCGCGAAAGTCCCGCCGCTCGCCGAATCGAGCAGCCAGCCTTCGCGCGGGGCGCCTTCCTGATTGGTCACGAGCACGCCCCGCCACGCGAGATTCGGTGCGCCGCCTTCTTCGATCGGGTAAGTGATCGTGCGGGTGCCGTCGTCGGCGACCGCACTCGCTTGGCCGCGGGACGGCTTCACCCCCGCCGGCGGGAGCGGAAAGAACTCGGCTTTGAAGTCCTTGGCCAGGCCCTCGATGCGGAGGGAAAACTCCGTCGCCTTGCTGCGGTCCCATTGCACCTGAAACGGCGCTCCGCTGCTTTTTGGGAGCTGCGCGCGCACTTGCGCAAAGACTTCGGTGTTCGCCGGAGCGGCCTCGCCGACGGGCAGGATCAGGTCCACGTCCGCCTGACCGGGCACGCAGATTTTCTCGCAAACCAGCCACTTGAGCTTCGCCTTGAGCGTGACTTCGCCGGGCGGCAGCGTCGCGGGCGGCGTGATCTCGACCGGCAGCACGACTTCGCCGTCGTAGATGTAGGTGAGCATGTCGCCTTCATCCAAATACGACTTCGGCAGAGGCCACTGCGGTTCGCCGGCTTTGAAGCCCGCGGGCAGTTCCCATGCGATGGTCGGCGGCGCACCGGAGTCGCCGGAGAACTGGTAATAGACGTGCCAGCCCGGATCCATCTTGAGCCGCACCCCGACGGTGAAAGCTTTCCCCGGCGCGACCGCCGCGGTGTCGGCGATCAGGCTCGGCGTGACGTATTTCGCCGCCGTATCGTCGAACTGCGCCGAGGCCCCGCCGAGCCCGGCCAGCCAGCAGACGATCAGGAGCAGGGGACGGAGGTGGGCGGACGGGACGAGGAAATGAAACATGATGATGCTGAGGTCGGAGTGGGACCGCGCGCGGGCGGATTGGGTTCAATGCTGAGCCAATACCTGACGATCCTGCGCCTGCTTTGATTGCGTGCCGTCCGTTATTTCGCGGGCGCGCTGCCGAGCGGCCAGTCGTCCGTCCGGAAGGGCGAAGCGGGCAGGCCGGTGGTGTTGATCAGATTGCACTCCGGATTGTTCGCCCACGCGTAGCGCACGGCGACCGGCTTCTCGACGTCCGGGCTGCTGACCACGATGTGGTCGCCCTGGATCTCGGCATCGGCCCAGACGAAGTTCCGATCTTCCCCGGCGATGGCGAAGCCTTTGAGTTTGCCGCCATCCGCGGCCTTCATGCCTTCACCGTGCCGGAAAGTCAGGCGCGCCTTGCCTTCCTCGACCTGGAAGCCGCCGGGCAGCGGGCCGGAATACTCCTGATCCTTGTAATAGACCGCCGCTTCCGCCCAGAGCGCGAGGCGCAGACCGACGTCCTGCTTGTTCTTCGGATGGATGTCCTTTTCTTCGCCGATGTCGATGGCCACGGCCATGCCGGTGCGCGGCATTTCGAGCGTCTGGAGCTGGGCTTCGCGGAGGCGAGGCCAATTCGCGTCGGTCGGCTGGTCGTGGCGCGCCATGTAGTTGGCGAGCTGCACGTAGAGAAACGGGAAGTCTTCGATCTTCCACGCCTGCCGCCAGCTTTTGATCATCGTCGGGAAGAGCTTCTTGTAGAGCTCGGGCTGGCCGGCGTTGTTTTCGCCCTGATACCAGATCGCCCCGCGCACGGTGTAGTTGAGGATCGGCGCGATCATGCCGTTGTAGAGGCAGCCGGGGCTGCCGAAAGCGTCGCCGCCCCGCGGCGCGCGCGGTTGCAGGGGATGTTTCTGGCCCGCGGCGGGCGGCGTTTTGGTCAGTTCCTTCCAGGCGGCCAGATCGTTGACGTACTTCTCTTTCGCCTGGGGATAGTTGGCGACCGCGGCGTCCCATGCGGTGAAGATCGGCTTGTAGAGGTCATCGGCGGCGAGGACGGGTTTGGGCGTCCAGAATTCCGCGGGCGTGCCGCCCCAGGAAGTGTGGATCACGCCGATGGGCTGCTGGAGGGTCTGGTAAAGACGGCGGGCGAAGAAATAACCGACCGCGGAAAAGCCCGGCACGGTCTCCGGCGCGCAGACTTCCCACTTGCCGACGGTGTCCTCGACCGGCTCGGCCTTGGGCGTTTTCTGGACGGTGTACATGCGGATCTGCGGGAAGACGGCGGCTTTCGCTTCCTCGGCCGGGTCCTTGGAACCCGCCACTTTCCATTCCATGTTCGACTGCCCGGAAGCGACCCACACTTCGCCGACCACGACGTTCTTGATCGTCAGCGTGTTGTTGCCGGCCACGGTCATTTCGCCGACCTGCCCGGCGGTCAGTCCGGCGAGCTTCACCGCCCACTTGCCCTTGTCATCGGCGGTCGTTTCGGCGGTTTTGCCGGCGAAGCTGACCGTCACCTTTTCCCCCGCCTCGGCCCAGCCCCAGACGCGCGCGGCGGTCTCCTGCTGGAGCACCATATTGTCGGAGATGATCGAGGGGAGCTTCACGTCCGCGAGGGCGGGGACGGTGAGGACGGCGATGGTGCAGGCGAGCGCGAGGAGACGCGGTGGGCGGGTGGTTTTCATGGGTTGGGGAGTAAAGGGGGTCTGGGGAGAGGCATCAGGCGCGGCGCGGATTTTCTTGGGCGGTCAGTTGCCCAGGAAGTTTGCGCCCGCGGCTTCGGCGCGGAGGATCACCGGCAGGGCGTCGCGGTCGAGCTGCACGGTGAGGGTGTGCAGGCCGGGCGTCAGCTCGGGCGCGGGATTCGGCTCGGAGGCAATCGCCAGCGGCTGGCCGTCGAGCCAGGCTTTGCTCACCCCGGCGAGGGTGAAGCGCGTTTTGCCGCCGGTCGCGATCTGGAACTGCGCGGTGGCGTAGAACTTCTTCCCCTCATCGCCGAGCAGCGGCAGCGTCTCGGCGAGCGCCGCCTGGTGCAGCCGCCCATCGACGTTCGTGAACGCCGCCGGCACGTAGCCGGTGAGATCCTGCTTCAGCGCCTGCTCCTCCTGCGCGCCGGGGTAGAGCCGCCACACGCGGGCCACGCGGCCCTGGCTCGCGTCGTACGGGCCGGGCTTGCCGAGTTCGCCGAGGAAGGCGTAAAGGTTCAGCTTCTCGCGCTCGCTGAGCTGGTCCATCAAGCCCGCGGGCATGATCGAACCGACATCGGTCTTGCCGGTGATGTTCGCCTTCGGCACGGGCATCTCCTGCCCGCCGATGTTCCGCAGGATGACTTCCTGCGCCGTCTCGCGCACCTGGATGCCGGTCGCCTCGGTGCCGTCGCGGAGCTTCAGCGTGATGGCGTTGTAGCCCTCCTTCACCTTCGCATTCGGCGTGAGCATGCTCTCGACGATGTAATCCAGCGGCGCGCTCGCGCCGAGCGAGGTCAGCGACGGGCCGACGAGGCCGCCCGCGCCGCCGACGGCGTGGCAGGTCACGCAACCGCTCGCGGCCCGACGGTAGATGATCTCGCCCTGCGCCGGGTCGCCGCTCTGTTTGGTCGAAGCGGCGAGGCGCTGGTAATCCGCCGCGGTGAAGACCTTCGCGGCGGTCGCCCCGGCGAGCGGCGTCAGCACCTGGGTCAGCGCCTGCGCCTTGCGGCCGGCTTCGCGCGAGGCGCGGAAGGCGGCGGACACCACCGGCTGCGGCAGGGCCTTCGCCCACGCGTCGTCGCTGAATTTCTTCTCGAGCTGGCCGACCGCGCCTTGCACGGCGAGGAGCTGCCGCCAAGTCGCCAGCGCTTCGTCTTCACTCTGCGCGGCGCCGAGCACCGGCGCGAGGTGCGGCAGCGCGGCGGGGAATTTCCGCGCGGCCAGCGCGACCAGCGCGGCGCGGCGGATGGGGAAGGACTGCGCGGGGCCGCACAGGCCATCGAGCGTCTTTTGCGCTTCCGCGCCACCGAGCGCGCGCAGGGCTTCGATCGCGGCGAGGCGCAGCTCCGTCTTCACTTCCGCGGCGCCGGCGAGGGCGGGCAGGAAGTTGAGCGCGTCCTTCGTCTTCCAATAGCCGGCGAGCTGCGTGAGGCCGGGGCGCAGCGCGGCCGGGGCGTGCGCCGAGAGATCGGCGAGCGAGAGTTCGCCCTCGGGCAGGACGTTGCGCACGCGCACCGCTTCGAGCAGCGCGGCGATGGCCCGCAGCGCCTCGGGTTCGCTAAATGAAGTCGCGGCGTCCGCCGTCATGTTCCGCCCCGGGCAGCAGTGCGCGCCGTAGGAAATGATGATCGACTCGAAGAGCGCGGCCAGCTCCGCCGGGCCGCCGGCCTTGCCGACCAGCTCGATCCACGGCCCCTTGTTCAGGCTGATCTTCTTGTCGGCGAGCAGCGCCGCCAGCGTCGTGCCGGCGAGCGCGGGGTGGATCGCGTTCAGCCCGTAGGCGAGCTGCGCTTCCTTGCCCTCCATCTTCCAGGTGCCGTCGGCGATCGCCTTCGTCCAGCGCGGCGCGAGATCGTTGATCGACTGCCACGCGGCGAAGTCGAGGTAAGGGTCGCCCTCATTCTTGACCGCGATATTCAGCACCAAGTCGAAGCCCTGCGGCGTGGGGAAGCGGGCCAGCGCGCGGAGCGCCTCCAGCCGGACGCGCGGGTGCGGATCGGCCGCGGCGCGCGGCAGGCCGTAGAGATTCGGCGCCGGCCGGTCCGGGCTGGGCGTGGCGGTGGGTGCCGCCGTGGCGCCGGGCTGCAGGAGGCGCGGCAGAATGTTCGAGCTGCGCGAACGCAGCGCCGACATCAGCCGCGGCACGAGCGCGCGGTTGCCGGGTTCCGTGGATTCCGAGAGCTCGCGGAAGCGCCCCCAGCCGGTGGTCGTGAACGCCGACTCCAGCAGCGCCGCCTCGCGCAGCCGCTCGGGGTTGCGATCCTTCTTCAGCCACTCCTGCACCTCGGAAAGCGAGTCCGTCTCGTCGGTGCCCAGCGTCACCTGGCCGGTCGCCCGCGCCGCGGTCTTCCTGCCCTCGATCTCGTGCGCCAGACGCCGCCCGAGCAGGCCGCGCGCTTCTTCCTTCTCCCACAGATTCGCGCTCAGCAGGCCGTCGAGCAGTTCCGGAGTCGGCTTCGAGATCAGCGGCTCCCACTTCACCACCGGCGCACCCTTGCGCGACACCCGCCAGATGCGGCCATGCGTGCGGTCGCGCCGCGGATCACGGAAATCGACTTCGCCGTGATTGATCACCGGGTTCGACCAATCGGCGATATACAGCGCCCCATCCGGCCCGAGCTTGATGTCGATCGGGCGGAACGCCACGTCGCTTGTCCGCACCAGATCGGGCATCTCGGAAGTGACATAGCCGGCGGATTTAACCGCAGAGGGCGCAGAGAGTTTGGAGAGGTCCGCAGAGGGGGTGGTGTTCGCTGCCGGAGCCTTGCTCCCCTCGGCGGCCCTCGGCGTCCTCTGCGCCTCTGCGGTTAAGTCCGTGTCCGCCGCGAGATCGGTGATGCCGAAGCGCACGATCCGGTGCGCGCGGAAGTCGCACGTCACCGCATTGCCCTGCCAGTCCGCCGGGAAGTGCGGCGAATAGATCAGCTCCAGCCCGCAGAACTTCGGATACGCCCCGGGACTGATGCTCTGCATCGTCCGCCGCGACCCCTCGAACGGCGCGAACGTCGCCCCTGGGAAACTCCAGGTGATCCCCGTCGAACCCGCCCCATCCGTCTGGAAAGTCTGCCCCCATTTGTCGAACTGCAGGCCCCACGTATTCCACAGCCCCTTGGCATACACCTCCACCTTCTCGGAGCGCGGATCCCAGGCAAAGACCCCGCCCGAATTCAGCCGCACCACGCCGTGCGGCGTCTCGATATGGCTGTGGATATAGACGCTCTGGTTGAAGTAGAGCCGCCGATCCGGTCCGCGCCGCAGGGTGTGAATGATGTGATGCGTATCCTCCGTGCCAAAGCCCGAGAGGATGATCTGCTTCCGGTCCGCCTGGCCGTCGCCATCGGTGTCCTCGAAATAAAGCAGCTCCGTGGACTGCCCGACGTAGCAGCCGTAACGCGCCTTGCCGCCTTCTTCCGAGAGAAACATCGGCTGCACCGCGGTCGGGATGAGCAGCCCGTCGGCGAAGACGGTGCTCTTGTCGGCCGTGCCGTTGCGATCGGTGTCTTCGAGGACGACGATGGTATCCGAAGCCGTGCCACCCGGCGCGATCTGGGGATAAAGCGCGCTATTCGCCACCCACAGCCGGCCTTGGGCGTCCCAGTTCATCTGCGTGGGTTTGTAAAGGAGGGGGTTTTCGGCCCAGAGGGAGATTTCGTAACCCTCGGCGACGGTGAAGTCGGGCTTGGGCAGAGTGACCGGGGCTTTCAGGGGGTCTGCAGAAGGGGGAAGGGGGGCGACGGTGG
>JBBQIZ010000185.1:0-8542 GCA_038325425.1 Chthoniobacterales bacterium | reverse complement strand
GTGGAAGTTCTGTTTGGTGCTGCCGGTATTCCGGACGACAAACGCCGTTTTGCCGGCGGCCAGTTGTTTCGGCAGGTCGATGCGCTGTTCGGTAAGCGTCACGTCCACGCGGCGCGCGTCGGCATCCGGCGAGACCGCATCGATGATGGCGTCCATGGCTTTGCGGCTGCCCTCGGCCACGGCGCGTCCGGCTTCCTTGGTGGTCTCGACCGCAGCCTTGCCGACCTCCCTGGTCTTTTCACCGGCCTTCTGAAGGGTGTCGGAAGTCTTCTCCCCGAGCGTTCGGTCATCGGCTGCCAGAGCAGTCGTGGAGAGCGCAGCGGCGAGGATGGCGGAAGTAAAGAAGGGTGTTTTCATACTAACAATGATTCGCAAAACAACCGTCGTGCGCGTGTGCGGATTGTCCGTTTTGCGCTCGCGGAATGAATTCTGGACGTGCGGACGTTCCCACGTTCGATAATACCCGACAATGCGCACCCTCTCCCTCGCTGCCACTGGTGCTGGATTGCTCGTCTGCCTGGTGATGACCGCTTGCAAAAAGGCCCCGGCACCCGCGCAGGGCGGCAGCCGGAATCAGATGTTCGTCGTCGAGGCGATCACCGTGGCTCCGCAACCCTTTCAGGAGACGCTTTTTGCGACCGGCACGCTGCGCGCGAATGAGGCGGTGACCCTGCAGTCGGAGCGGGCGGGTCTGGTCCGGGAGATCCTCTTTGAGGAAGGCAAACCGGTCAAAGCCGGCGAGGTGCTCGTCGTGATCGACGATTCGGAGTTGCGCGCGCAATTGGCCCGCGCCACCGCGCAGCTCGAGCTCGCGGGCGCGCTCGAAGCCCGCCAGCGCGATTTGCTCAAGTCGAAGGGAATCAGCGAAGCGGAGTACGAGCAGAGCGCGGCGAATCTGCACATCGCCGAAGCCGAGGAGCGGCTCATCCAGGCGCAGTTGGCCAAGACGAAAATCACCGCGCCGTTCGATGGCGTGGCCGGTCTCCGGCAGGTCAGCGTCGGCGCGTATCTCACGCCGGGAACGGCGATTTGCATGATCGCGGACATCGTGGCCTTGAAGCTCGATTTCACGCTTCCGGAGCGCTATCTGCCTTACCTCTCGGTCGGCGAAAAGGTCACCTTCCGCATCGCCGGACGCCCGGAAACTTTCCAAGCCGCCGTCTCCGCGATCGAACCGACGGTCGATCTGGCGACGCGTTCCCTGCAGGTCCGGGCGATCCTTAAGAATGAAAACCAGCGGCTGTTGCCCGGCTCGTTTGCAGAGGTCGAGGTGGTGCTGGATGAAATCAGTGACGCGATCATGATCCCGCCGATCGCGCTCATCCCGGGGCTGCAGCAGCAGGTCGTTTTCGTCCATCGCGACGGCATGGTCGAAGAGCGCAAAGTGCAGCCCGGCCTGCGCACTGCGGACGCCGTGCAAATCCTCGAAGGGCTGCAGGCGGGCGATGAACTGATTACCACCGGGGTCCTCCAGCTCCGCCCCGGCATGAAGGTGCAGGTGAAAAAGGCGCAACCGCCCCGGCGCGCGACCGATGCGCCGCCAGCGGAGCCGAAAAAAGTGCCGCAGCCCAAGCCGGAAACCATGCCGCAGCCAGAGCCCGGAGCGGGAGGGGCGACGCGGTGACGCTTTACAAGCTGAGCATTCAGCGGCCGGTGCTGGCCACGGTGATGTCCATCATCATTGTGATCTTCGGCATCGTCGCGTTTCAGCGGCTCGGGGTGCGGGAATTTCCCGCGGTCGATCCGCCGATCATCAGCGTGTCCACGACTTACACCGGCGCGCCGCCGGAAGTCATCGAGTCGCAGATCACTGAGCCGCTGGAGGAAAACATCAACGCCGTCGCCGGGGTCCGCACGCTGACTTCGGTCAGCCGCGCCGGGCAGAGCACGATCACCGTCGAGTTTACCCTCGGGGTCGATCTGGAGACGGCGGCCAATGATGTGCGCGACCGCGTTTCGCGCGCGCAACGCGATCTGCCGCCCGACGCCGATCCGCCGACGGTGACGAAAGCTGACGCGGACAACCAGCCCGTAGCTTTCATCTCGGTTTACAGCCCGGAGCGCGATTTGCTCGAGCTCTCCGACATCGCCGATCGCCGGCTGAAGCCCGTGTTGCAGACCATTCCCGACGTGGCCGAAGTCAGCATCTGGGGCGAGAAGCGGTACGCGATGCGGCTCTGGCTCGATCGCAACCGGCTCGCTTCCTACGGCCTCACGCCGGTCGATGTGCGGGCCGCGCTCGATCGCGAAAACGTGGAGCTGCCTTCCGGCCGGATCGACGGCAACGAAGTCGAGCTGAACGTCCGCGCCGCGAGCCGCTTTTCCACGCCGGAGCAGTTCAACGAAATGGTGGTGCGGGAAAATGCCGGTCGGCTGGTGCGGCTGAAAGACGTCGGTTACGCCAGCGTCGGCCCGGAGAACACGCGCAATCTGATGAAGCGCAACGGCGTTCCCGCGGTCGGCCTCGTCCTCCGCCCGCAACCCGGCGCGAACCAGATCAACATCGCCGACGAAATGTACCAGCGGCTGGAGTTGATCAAAAAAGACCTGCCGCCGGACATCGAGGCGAGCGTCGGTTTCGATACCACGCAGTATGTCCGCGCCTCGATCACCGAAGTCGGCGAAACCATCTTCCTCGCCCTCGGGTTGGTCGTTTTGATCATCTTCGCCTTTCTGCGCTCGTGGCGCTCGACACTCGTGCCCGCGGTGGTCATCCCGGTCAGCCTCATCGGCGGTTTTTTCATCATGTATCTGGCCGGGTACAGCATCAACGTCCTGACCCTGCTCGCCATGGTCCTGGCCATCGGCCTGGTCGTCGATGACGCCATCATCGTGCTGGAGAATATCTACACGAAAATCGAGGACGGGATGTCGGTGCGGCAGGCGGGGATCGAAGGCACGAAGGAAGTCTTCTTTGCCGTCATCGCGACAACGATCGCGCTGTCGTCGGTCTTCACGCCGATCCTCTTCCTCGGCGGCTTGGTCGGGCAGCTCTTCCAGGAGTTCGCCGTGGTCCTCGCCGGCACCGTGATCATTTCCTCCTTTGTCGCGCTCACCCTCACGCCGATGCTCTGCACGAAGCTGCTGCGCGGGCATGCGCACTCGCGCTTCTACGATGCGACCGAGCCTTTCTTCCGCTGGATCACCGAGCTTTATCGGAAAGTCCTGACCACCTTTTTGAAGGCGCGCTGGCTGGCCTTCCCGATCCTCATCGGCACCAGCGTGCTCACCTGGTTTTTCTACGGGCAGCTCGAAAGCGAGCTTGCGCCGATCGAGGATCGCGGGCGGTTGCGGGTCTCGGCGACCGCGCCGGAAGGCGCGAGCTACGACTACATGCTCGCCTACATGGATCATCTCTCGGAGGCGATCGCGGAGGCGGTGCCGGAATCGGAGGTGATGATCTCGCAAACGGCGCCGGGCTTTGGCGGCTCGGGCGGCGTTAATTCCGGCTTCATCCGGCTCTTCATGAATGATCGCAATGAGCGGGAGCGCTCCCAGGCGGCGATCGCGGAGAAAGTCCTCGATGTCTCGCGCGGCCTCGCCGGCTCCCGCGTCGTCGCCATTCAGGAATCCACCATCAGCACCGGCCCCGGAGCCGGCTCGCGCCTGCCTTTGCAGTTCGTCATCCAGGCGCAGAACTTCGCCAAACTGGAGGAGGCGCTCCCGCGGTTCATGGAAAAGGTCAATGCGAGCGGCGCCTTCTCCCGCGTGGACGTCGATCTGAAATTCAACAAACCCGAGGTGCGGGTGAACATCGACCGCGAGCGCGCGCAATCGCTGGGCGTCTCTGCGCGCGACATCGGCGAGACGCTCAACCTCGCGCTCGCCGAACAGCGCTTCGGCTACTTTCTGCGCGATGGGAAACAATACTTCGTCGTCGGTGCGCTCGTCCGCGAACAGCGCGACGAAAACCTCGATCTGCGCAATCTCTTCGTCCCGAGCCGCGGCATCGCCCCCATCCGCCTCGACAATGTGGTCAGCCTTTCCGAGCAGATCAGCCCGCCGCAACTCTTCCGCTTCAACCGCTTCAGCGCGGCCACCGTCTCCGCGGCGCTGAACCCTGGGTTCACCCTCAGCCAGGGGGTCGATGAAATGCAGAAGATCGCCGATGAAGTGCTCGACCAGAGCTTCGAGACCGATCTCGCCGGCGAAGCACGTGACCTGCGCGACACCTCTTCGGGCGCGCTTTTCGCCTTCGTCTTCGCGTTGCTCCTCATCTATTTCGTGCTCGCGGCGCAGTTTGAGAGTTTCCGCGATCCGCTGGCCATTCTGCTCACCGTGCCGCTCGCGCTCGTCGGCTGCGTGGGCAGCCTTTGGCTCACCGGGCAGACGCTGAACATCTTTTCGCAGATCGGCATGATCATGCTCATCGGCCTGGTCACGAAGAACGGCATCCTCATCGTGGAATTCGCCAACCAGCAGCGCGCGCAATTCAGCCTCTCCCCGCTCGACGCCGTGCGCGAAGCCGCCGTCGCCCGTTTCCGCCCGGTCCTGATGACCAGCCTCTCGACGATCCTCGGCATCCTGCCCATCGCCCTCGCGCTCGGCGCCGGCGCGGAAAGCCGTCGCTCGATGGGCATCGCCGTGGTCGGCGGCATGATCATCGGCACCGCGCTGACGCTCCTCGTCATCCCGGCGATCTACACCTTCCTCGCCAGTCGCAGCCACGTCCGCGACTCCGCAGACGAGGATGAGGGCAAGGGCGAAGCTGCCGCAGAGGAACCGGCGCCGACGCTCACCTCCCGGCATTAACGAAATCTCGCCGCACCCGCTCGTGAAATTCCGCGACGGAAAATGATCTTCGGATCGAGAGCGCCCGGCCGCGCCTAGAGCCCCTGCGTCCGCCGCTGCGCGAGGAGGCCGTCGAGCGAGTTCAGGATGCGTTCCGGATCGAGGTATTTTTTGTCCACGGCGTTCTGGCTCAGCGGGCGGCCATCGTCGCCGACGAGGACCAGCCACGGTATGCTCTCGGCAAAGAAACCGGCAAGTTCCGGCGGCATTTCCCGAAATTTCAGGGCCGGCCAGGGCATCCCAAAAGCGCGCATGTATTCCGTCATGTTGTATTCATCCCGATCGCTGCTCACGAAGATGACCTCCAGTTCCGGATACTTTTCTTTCAAGGCGGAGTAGGCGGCGACGAGCTTGGGGGTGAATTTTTTGCACGGTCCGCACCACGTCGCCGAGGCGTAAAAAGCGAAGACCCGCGTGCTGCCGATTTTCGCCGTGTCGAGCGCCTTGAGATTTCCGCCTTCCTGATAGACGAGCCGGTTTTGCAACCAGCCCTGCACGGTGCCGCGCTGCCGCAGGCGGGCCGCGATCTGGTTGTTGCGTTCGGTCAGGCCGAGCGCGTGTTTTTCCGCCTCGGCCATCTGCTCCGCGACGCGTTGCTGATTGGCGTTCTGCCGCAGCGCGGTGGCCTGCGCCTGTTCGGGAGCGAGGGTGAACGCGCCGGATTTGATGCGGCCGATGAGCACCGGGCTGGCGCCATTCGCCTTGAGCTGTTCTTCGCTGGCTGCATCGAGCGGTGTGACGAGACGGCGGGCGGAAAGATCGCGCAGGATTTCCGCTTCGGGGGTGCCGACGCGGACGAGGAAAGTCAGTTCCTTCACCGTCATGGGCGCGGCTGAACAAAGGCCGCTCAGCGCGGCGAAAGCCGCCAGAAAGAGGAGAGAAAGTCTGGGCATGCCGCTTTTGTCAGCAAGCTGCGGGCCGTGCCGATGGCTCCGAGGCAGGACGCCGATTCGTTATTTGATGCCGAGCACCTTCAGCCGCGAGGTCGGCGTCGAGGGTTTCATCCCCAGCAACTGCGAACGCGTCCTAGAGCCGGATGCCGAGCTTCACGTAGGCGGAGCGAATTTGTTTCATCAACTCCGCTTCGTTGCGGCCATCAAGCAGGATCGCGAGCGTCTTTTTCTGAAACTCCGCGAGCGCGCCGGGTGTCGCCATGATCGCAGGATTTTCCGGGTGTTTGAGATTCCCAGGCCATCGGTAACTGCCGTTCGGGCTCACTTCTACACCGGGCAGTTTTTTAAACTCTTCGACGGCTTTGCGGAATTTTTCCACGTCGATTCGCACCGTGCTGACCTCACGAAAGTAACGGGCAAAGAGCTGTCCGTCCCCTTTGCCGTCGAGGTGCATGAAATAATAGACGAGCAAATAGGAGGTGAAATAGAGCCGGCGCGAGCTGCGCGGATCGTCTTCGAGGATCGCGTTCCATTCTTCGTTGGTGATCGGGAAAAGCTTTTCCAGCGGATACGGCTCGGGCACGCCGAGGCTGCGCGTCTTGAGAAATTCGAGGTGGTCCTTGAGCCCGTTCTTCGCCGCGGAGACGCGGAATTTCCCGGTCTTGAGCGGGAGCGTGCTGGTGTATTCGGCGGTGCCCTCGACGACCCATTGCGGGAGCAGGCGCAGCCAGGAATGCATCATCTGATGCGTCAATTCGTGGACCATCGTGCTGTAGTCGAAGGCTTCGTCCTTCGCGTAGCTCTTGCCCAGGGTCTTCACGCCGATGCTCTCAAACGGCACCATGAACAGATCTTCGTCGCCCTTGTAAACGCCCCCGCTGTTCTGCGGCCCGCCTGCGGCGAAATAGGACTCGCGATTCTTGAGCAGCCGCGCCTTGAAATGTGAGCCGCTCTCCGGCGCCGGTTCGATGCCCCACGGCAGCGCTTTGAGCAGCTCGTAGGTCGCCTCGAAATTGCGCGCCACCTCGCGGAGCAGCGTCTGGTTGAATTTGCCCTGCGACTCGAACTCAAAGTTCTGCGTGCGATAGACGAACTTCTCATTGGCGACGTCCTCGCTCACCACCTCGGCTTTGACATTGGCGGTTTCGACGCCGACGACATCGGGCAGGACGACTTTGATCGGCTGCTTCTTCTGCCACTCGATCAGCCAGGCCTGATCGTCGGCGCTCAGCTTGACTGCCGGGGCTTGGGCGCGCGAGCCATTGGCCAGGCGCAGGATGACGGTCGTGCCGTCGAAGCTCACCACCGAGGCTTGGAAAGGCTGGCCTTCAGCGGTCTTCCAGGCGCGCACCGCTTCCGGGACGGCGAGTTGCGCGGTGGCCGCGGAGATGGACCACAGCAGGGCGAGAAAGGGGGGCAACACGCGCTTCATGGACGGCATCTAACAGCGCCCGCGACCGCGGGCAAGCGCGGCCCGACTGCCGTCCCGCGCGCCGGTTTTTTTCGCCGTCCGTAATCTTACGCAAAGCGCTCCGGACGAATCCGTTCCACGCGGAATCTAGCCGCGGCGATGGTTCGCCGTTTGCTCTTCTCAGAGATGAAAGTCTGCCCATGACCCCTTTGCTCACCATCAATCTTCTCCGCGTGCTCTTCGTCACTTTCGCTGCGTGCGTGGGCGTGATGATCGGCGACGAGCTCCTCGACTCCACGGCCGCCGGTCTTTTCGCCGGGGCCGCGTTCGGCCTGGGCGTCGTCCTCGCGGATCGATTGCTCCATGGGATTTCGCTGCGGATTTTTTCCTCCGCCACGCTCGGGCTGCTCATCGGCTTCCTTTTTTCCAAGTTGCTCCTCGGCTCGCAGATTCTCGCCGTCGCGCCGCCGCAAACCCAGTGGGTCTGCGGGCTGATCGTCTATGGCACCTTCAGCTATGTCGGCATGATGCTGGCCATCCGCAGCAATCGCGACGAGTTCTCCCTGATCATCCCCTACGTCCGCTTCCGCCAGGCCACGGTGCAGGATGCCCCGCTCGTCATCGACTCGAACATCATCATCGATGGCCGGCTGCCGGAACTGTGCGGCACCGGCTTTCTCAGCGGCTCGCTGGTCGTCCCGCGTTTTATTCTCGATGAACTGCAGCGGCTGGCGGATTCCAGCGATCCGCAAAAGCGGGAACGTGGCCGCCTCGCGCTGGAGCGCCTCCAGCGCATGCAACTCGATCCGAACCTCAGCGTCACCATCCACGAAAGCCAGGACGACCCGCTGACGCCCGTGGACACCAAACTCACGCAGATCGCCAAACTGCTCGATGCGCGCCTGCTGACCAACGATTCGAGCGTCTGCTCGATCGCCCGCCTGCAGAACGTCACCGCCTTGAATTTAAACGACCTGACCCGTGCCCTGAAACCGCAACTGACCGCAGGCGACGAGGTCGAACTTTCGCTGATCAAGGAAGGCCGCGACACGCATCAAGCGGTCGGTTATCTCGCCGACGGCACGATGATCGTGGTCAATCATGCCCGCGCCCACATCGGCAAGACCATGACCGTGGTGGTGGCGAGCGCGCTGCAAACCAGCGCTGGGCGCCTGTTCTTCGCGGATTTGCGGACGATCTGAGCGGAAATCAGCGCCATCGAGGCGGCACAAATACAGCAGAAGAGCCGCTTCCTGTGAAGTGAAGCGGCTCAAGATCTGTCTCGCCAATCAGCGTCGGACCGGGATGCCCCGCCCTGACACTCCTGGCAAATAAGTCGAAGGGGAAACCGCGCCGGTTAGAGCTTGGCCTCGAACTCGACCAAACGCTGCAGCGCTTCGAGAAAATCCTTAAAGGCTGGAGCTGGAAGCATGATGGTGTCACGCCG
>JBBQIZ010000184.1:0-8705 GCA_038325425.1 Chthoniobacterales bacterium | reverse complement strand
ATGCTCGTCGCGGGCAACTGCGCCGCACTCGGGCCCATCCTGCGCGGAGAAAAAGACGCCGTGCAGGTGCTGTTTGCGGGCGGCGGCGCGGAGTTGCTCGATCACTTCTACGGCGACGGCCTCCTGACCAGTCACTGGCTCGCGGCCATTGGCGCGGCGGTGCAGGCCGCGGCGCGGACGCTGCCCGAGGGACGCGGCTTGCGGATCATGGAAGTGGGCGCGGGCACCGGCGGGCTCAGCGCGCAGGTCCTGCCGCTCCTCGAACGTGGGCTGCATTCCTACACTTTCACCGATGTCTCGGCGGCCTTCTTTCCCGGCGCGCTGCAAAAGCTCGCCGCCTTCCCGGAAGTGGAGACCAAAATCTTCGATCTCGAAAAACCCGGCATCGAACAGGGATTTGAAGCGGACTCGTTCGACTTCATCATCGGCACGAACGTGCTGCACGCGGTGAGCGACGTGCGGGCGACGCTCCGGCATGTCTATGACCTGCTCGCGCCGGGCGGCAGCCTTGTCTTCATGGATGTGGCGACGCCGCAGCTCTGGACCGAAGCCGTCTTCGGGTTGACCGGAGGCTGGTGGCGCTTCACCGATCGCGACTTGCGGCCGGTCCATCCGCTCCTTCAGCGCTCGCAATGGGAGACGGTGCTGCGCGGAGCCGGTTTCACGGAAACGGCGGCGCTGCCCGGCCTCGTGGGCCCGGAAGGCGAAGGCCAGATCGGCCTGCTCGCCCGTAAACCATGGGTCGAACCGCTCGCGATTCCCAGCGATGTCGGCGAACCGCCCGCGGAGAAGTCGTGGTTGATTTTCGCGGACGAATCCGAGTTGGGCACGGAGCTGGCAAAGACGCTGCGGGCCGCCGGAGCCCGTTGCCGCATCGCTCGTCGCGGCGCCGCGTTCTCTGCGCTGGAGGATGCATTCACCCTGCGGGCGGACGCGCCGGAGGATTGGCTGCGACTCTTCGAAGCCTGCGCCGACGGCGCCCCGGAGCGCATCGTCTATTTATGGAACTTGGATACGGAGATCGGGGAGGATGCGGTGATGGGCACCGACGCCTTGTTGCACCTTGCGCAGGCGCTCCAAACCACGCAGCCCGTGGCCAAGCTGCGCATCGATTCGGTCACGCGCGGCGCCCAACCCGTCGGCCGCGACATCACCGCAACGGCCGTCGCGCAAGCCCCGGCGGTCGGCTTGCTCCGCGTGATTCTCAACGAACACCCGAACTACATCTGCCGCGGCATCGATCTGCCGCCGGAGTCTTCGGCGACCGATGGCGGGCTGCTGTGGAGCGAATTGCGGCGCACCGATGGGGAGCGCGAAGTCGCCTTCCGCGGCGCCGCGCGTTACGTGCAGCGCCTCGATCGCGGGCGTCCGCGTGTCGAGCAGACGCTTGATCGCACGGTGCCGCTGCGGCTCGAATCCCGCGAGCGCGGACACCTCGACACGCTGCGTTTTGCGCCGTTCGCCCTGCCGCCCTGCGGCCCGGGCGAAGTGCTCATCGAGGTCAAAGCCGCGGGGATGAATTTCCGCGACGTGCTCAAGGCGCTCGCGCTTTACCCCGGCGAAGCGCCCGACGCGCGCATCTTCGGCGACGAAGTCGGCGGCATCATCACCGCGGTCGGCTCCGACGTAAAACACGTCGCGCCGGGCGACCCCGTCTTCGGGCTCGCGGTCTTCGGCATCGCCACGCAGACGATCGCCCGCGGAGGCGATGTGCGGCGCATCCCGGGCGGGCTCTCGTTTGAAGAAGCGGCCACGCTGCCCGTGGTTTTCATGACCTCGTGGCACGCGCTGAAAAATGTCGCGCGGTTGCGCCAGGGTGAGCGCGTGCTCGTTCACGCGGGCGCGGGCGGCGTCGGCATGGCGGCGATTCAGATCGCCCATCATCTCGGCGCGGAAGTGATCGCGTCCGCGGGCAGTCCGGGGAAACGCGCGCTGCTGGAAACGCTCGGCGTAAAGCATGTCATCGACTCGCGCCGCGGCGACTTCACCGAAGCCGTGATGGAAATCACGCACCGGCGCGGCGTGGACGTCGTGCTCAACGCCCTCGCGGGCGAAGCCATCCCGATGGGGATGGCGTGCCTCGCCGAGTTCGGTCGTTTCATCGAGATCGGCAAACGCGACATTTACCAAAACTCGCGTGTGCCGCTCTGGCCGCTGCGGCGCAACGCCTCGTTCCACGTCGTGGCGATGGACGCCGTTTTCAGCGGCGATGAAGCGTTGACCCGCGAGATGCTGGCCGAACTGGCCGGCCTCGTGGAGCAAGGCGCGCTGCACCCGCTGCCCTTCCGCGCCTTCCCGGCGAGCCGGGTGGACGCCGCGTTCCGCCTCATGGCGGGCGGCAAACACATCGGCAAAGTGATCGTCTCCTTCCCCGAGACTTTCGTGCCGCGACGCGGCGAACCGCTCCCCGCGGATTTCGAGATCAAGCCGGACGGCACTTACCTGATCACCGGCGCGTTCGGTGGTTTCGGCAAAGTGCTCGCGCAATGGCTGGTGCAGAGTGGCGCGCGGCATCTTGTGCTCGCGAGCCGCAGCGGCGCGTCCACGCCGGAGGCGGTTGCGTTTGTGCAGAATCTCGAAGACCGCGGCGTCGCAGTGCAGGTCACGAAAGCGGATGTCGGCTCGGCGCCGGACGTCACGCGCCTCCTTGAGGAAATTCGCGCCGGCGATCAACCGCTGCGCGGCGTCTTCCACCTCGCGATGGTCATCGACGACGCCCCGCTCAGCGCGCTGACTCGCGAGCGTATGCAAAGCGTCATGGCTCCGAAGGCTTATGGCGCCTGGCTCCTGCACGAAGGCACGCGCGATCTCGCGCTCGATTGTTTCGTCATGTTTTCCTCGATCTCCTCGATCTTCGGTAATCCGGCGCAGGGCAATTACGGCGCGGCCAATGCCTTCCTCGACTCGCTGGCGCATCATCGTCGCGCGCTCGGCCGGCCCGCGCTGACGCTCAACTGGGGCGTGCTCGGCGGCGAGGGATACGTGGCGCGCAACGAACGCGTGGCCGAATTCCTCGCCCGCCAGGGCACCACGGAGCTGTCGCCTGGCGAAGTGATGTCGATCCTCGAATCCTCGTTGCGGGCTGGCCATACGCAGGTCGCCGCGATCCGGGTGGATTGGGCGAAATGGCGGACCTTCTTCCGCGGCATGCAGGAAAACCCGCTGCTCGAGCGCATCTTCGCGACTGTCGAAGGCCAGGAGAGCAGCGGCGTGACCAGCGATTGGCGCCACCGCATCGAAGCCGCCGCGCCGGAAGAAAAAGAAGCCGTCATCGCGCAGGCGGTGCGCGAAGTCGTCGGCGCGGTGCTACGCGTGAAACCCGACACCTTGCGCGACGAACAGCCGCTGACCGACCTCGGTCTCGATTCGCTGATGGGCGTGGAAATCGAAAATTCCCTCGAAGCCGCCGTCGGCGTCGCGCTCCCGCCGACCAGCCTGATGCGCGCCCGGACCATCGGCCAGATCGCGACCTTGATCGCCGGCCACATGGGCGGCGCGACCGCCGCTCCCGCCCCGGCCACCGCGCCCGCAGTGGAGCCGGCGCCCACGGCCGAGGTCGATCTCGACGCTCTGTCCGACGAAGATATCGATCTCCTGCTCGGCGACGCCCTTTCCGAGGAAGAGCCGGAGACGAAGGCGTGAATCCAATGTTCGGATTCCTGAACGCATGAGCATGACCGGAGACAAACGCGCGCGCCTCAAGCAATGGCTGGAGAGCGGAGAAGCGCGGCTGCATCCGCTGAGCTTTCCCCAGCGCGAGTTGTGGGAAACGTCGGTGACCCCGGTGGGCGATCCCGCCAATCACATCGGCTGTCACATTCAAGTGCGGGGCATGCTCACGCCGCGCGATTGTCAGTCGGCGTTTCAGCGCGTGGTCGATCGGCAGGAGGTGCTCCGGCTTTCCTTTCTGCCCGGCAAGGTGCGTCCGTTGCAAATGGTGCGCGCCACCGGCGAGGTGAGCCTCGAATTTCGCGACCTTTCGTCGGCCCAGGCCGAACCCGAAGCGCTCGAAGAACTCGCGCAGAGCATCGTTCGCGAGCCGTTCGATCTTTTGCAGGGCCCGCTCTTCCGGGCGGTGATGTTGCGCCGCGCGGCGGATGACCACGTCGTGGTTTTCGCGATTCACCACGCCATCGCCGATGGCTGGTCGCTCGGCGTTTTCGTGCAGGATCTCTTTGGCGCTTACGTGCAGGGGTTGATGGGGATCACCGCAGCGCTTCCACCCGTGCCGCTCTCCTACACCGATTGGGCGGCGGCGGAGCGCGCGTATTGGCCACCCGCCGAACTGGAGGCGCGCGCCGCTTTCTGGAAATCGAATCTCGCCGGCAGCCGCCGGCTCTGGAGTCCTGCGCCGGAGCGGGAATACCTGCGCCGTTGGGTGGCGCACATTCCTTCCGAGCTCGGCACTGGCATCCGCGAACTGGCGCGGCGCAGCGGGGCCACGCTTTTCAGCACGCTGCTCACCGGGTTTCAAATCACTCTCGCGCAATGGACCGGGCAGGATGACCTCGTCGTAGGCACCCCGGTCGCCAATCGCAGTAAACCAGCGGTGCGCGAGACGATGGGCTACTGCTCGGGGGTCGTGCCGCTCCGCGCCCAAGTGGACCGCGCGCGCCCATTCCAGGACAGTTTGCGGGCGATGCATCAGATCACCGTGGACGCATTTTCTCAGGCCATGCCGTTTGCCGAATTGGTCCGGGCACTTGGAGAAACGCCCGCGCCGGGTGAACATCCGGTGTTCGATGTCCGCTTCGCTTTGCAAAATCACCCGGTCCCGGACGTCTCGCTGCCGACGCTCTCCGCGAAGTTGCGGATGCGATCCACGGGCACGGCTCGATTTGACCTCGGCTGCGAAATCACGGAAATGAACGACGCGCTGGAAGTCGCCTGGCTTTACCGGCCGCGGCTCTTTTCTGAAGCGGAGATTGAAGACCTGAATCGCATGTTCGAGACTGCCCTGACCAACGCCTGCCGCACGCCGGAACGCCGGGTCGCGGCCCTCATGACCGCCACCGAATGAACGCCGCCTCCGCCTCTCTCGCCGAGCCGCATGAAGCGCATTGGATCACCCGCTCGGCTTTTCAGGTCGTCTCGGTCTTCTTCTTTTCCACGCAGGCGGCGCTTGGCTACGCGGTGTATCGGGAATGGTATTGGCTGGCCGGTGTGCTCATTTTGCTGACCGCCCATTTCATGCACGGCATCCTGATCGGCTTTCATGAAGCGTCGCACGGCATGCTGCGGAAAAACCGGTTCATCAATGAATTGGAAGGCATCGTGATCGGCGCGTTCAGTTTCGTGAGCCTGACGCTTTTCCGCGTCGTCCATCAGACGCACCACGCGCACCTCGCCTCGGAGCGCGACCAGGAAATGTGGCCGCTCGTCCAGACGCGCATCCCGCGGTGGTTGCGCTGCATCGCCGCTTTTCTGGAACTGAACGCCGGTCTGATTTTCACGCCGCTGATCTTCCTGCGCGCATTCCTGACGCCGAATTCGGCGATTCGCAGCAAACGCGTGCGGCGGCGCATCTGGGCGGAGCTTTCCTTCACCGTCGCGCTCTGGACCGGGATCTTCTGGGCGGTTCACCACTGGAACGTCTGGACTTATTTTCTGTGGGTCTTCTTCGCGCCGGCCTGGCTGGCGGCGAATTTGCAGAGTTGGCGGAAGTACATCGAGCACGTCGGTATGATGGGCACGACGGTGAACAGCGCGACGCGGAACATCGTGGCCGAAGATTGGTTGGGCCGCGCCATCGCACTCACGCTGCTCCACGAACCTTTTCATGGTGTGCATCATCAATCCGCCGGCGTGCCGCATTCCGAGCTGCCGCAGCGCGTCTCCGTCCTCCTCCCGAGGACGCCGGAGGATCTTCCGCCTTTCCCGAGTTACGGACACGCCCTGATCGATCTGGTCCGAAGTCTCGCCAATCCACGAGCAGGCGCGCAGTGGCGTGCGAATGTTTAGGGCGCGGATTTCCCTGCGCTTGCGATGCCGCCCACCATGAATCAATCAACGTCGGCCAACGGCCCGCCCTCGTCCCCTTGCGTCTTCGAAGCCATCGACCTGCGAAAGGGCTACGACGACGGCCAGGTGCAGGCATTACGCGGGGCGAGCTTTCGCATCCATGAAGGCGAGTTTGTCGCCATCATCGGCCCGAGCGGCTGCGGAAAAACGACCCTCCTCCAAATGCTCGGCGCGCTTGATCGTCCGAGTTCGGGATCCCTGTTTTACCGCGGTCAATCCCTCCCGGATTTGCCGGAACCCGCGACGTATCGAGCCCGCGAAATCGGCTTCGTTTTCCAGTCCTTTCATTTGCTGCCGACCTTCACCGCGGTCGAGAATGTGCAGATCCCGATGTTCGAAACCGAACGATCGCTGCCGGAGCGCCGGGAGCGCGCCGACCAGATGCTGGCCGCCGTCGGTCTTGAAAAGCGCGCGAATCATTTTCCGTCGAAACTCTCGGGCGGCGAACGCCAGCGCGTCGCCATCGCACGCAGCCTCGCCAACGGCCCCTCCGTCCTGCTCGCGGACGAACCGACCGGCAACCTCGACAGCGAAAACGCGCGCCACATCCTCGAACTGCTCTCCCAACTCCATGAGGAAAAGAAGATGACGCTGATCCTCGTCACGCACGACATGAGCATCGCCCGCCGCGCCTCGCGGGCCATCCAAATGAAGGATGGCCAAATCGTCTTCGACGGCCATCCCGCGGAGCTCTCCCCGCTGCTCACATGACGTTCTTCGCCGTCATCGCCCGCGGCCTGTTGCGCCGCCCGGTCCGCACCGGGCTCACGCTCGTCGGTATTTCGATCGGCATCGCCGCGGTCGTGGCGCTCGTCGGCATGTCGCGCGGATTTGTTTCAAGCTGGACCGCGGGAATGAAATCGCGCGGCACGGACATCGTCGTCCACAACATGCGCACCTCGCTCACGCCCAAACCCTTTCCCGCTGAGGCGCAGGACCGCATCACCAGTCTGCCGGGAATCGCCGCAACCTGCGGGATTCTGGTCGAACTGATGAGCGTCGAAAATTCCGAGATGATGATCGTCTCGGGCCGACAGTGGGGCGGATTTTCGTGGAGCAATCTGAAGTTGGAATCCGGCCGCTTGCCGACCGACGGCGCCGAGCGGGCGGTCGTGCTGGGCAAGACCGCGGCGGATGTCCTCGGCAAAAAAGTTGGCGACAAGTTGCAGATGGAAACGGAGGAACTCGACGTCGTCGGCATCGTGGATGGCGGCGCTTTGGTCGAAAACGGTTCGGTGATTTTAGCTCTCGGGCTCCTCCAGGAACTCATGGGTAATCAAGGCCAGATCAACGCCATCGACGTCCGCGTCACGCCCGGCACGACCGAAGTTGAGATGCACCGGCTGTGCGACGAGATCAGCCGACTCATCCCGGAAGCGCGTGCGCAAGTGGCCGGCGAGCACATCCGCGAGAGCCAGAGCTACCGCATGATCAATGCGATGAGCTGGGGGACGTCGCTCCTCGCCGTGCTGGTCGGCGTCCTCGGCGTGATGAACACGATGCTCATGACCGTCTTCGAGCGGAAGCAGGAGATTTCCATCCTGCTCGCCATCGGTTGGAAGCGCAGCCGGATCGTGCGCATGGTGCTGTGGGAATCGGCCTTGCTCGGTTTCTTCGGGGGAATCGTCGGCGTGGGACTCGGCGTCGTGGGTGTCAATTTGATGAAGAACACGCCCGCCATTCGAGGCTTGCTCGAACCGGAAATGAGCGCCGGCCTGATGCTCACCTCGGTGGCGATCGCGGTGGCCGTCGGAGTGGTCAGCGGCTTGTATCCCGCGTGGCGCAGCTCGCGCCTGACTCCGAGCCTGGCGCTTCAAGGCTGAAACTGACCGCCAGCCGTCGTCCCCCGAACGAATCTCAATATATGCTCTCCGCCCTGACTCTCCGCTCCGCCACGACCATCGGCCTCGCGCTGCTGGCCTGTTCCTCTTTCGCCGCCGAACCGGAGCCTGCGAGGTCTGCGCCCGAGTTGGCCGCGCGCTTGGCGGCGCAGCAGCAGGACGGCTCATCCTACATCCGTCTGCGCATGGAAATCTCGGGGGGCGCGAAGGAGACGCTGCAGCTTCAGATCAAATCCCGCGCCACCAAAGCAAACACGGAACTCGTCTATCAGGTGCTTTTCCCCAAGGAGCGCAAAGGCGAGTCCGTCCTTCTGCGCCGGGCCGGAGGGCGCATCACCGGCGCGGTTTTCACCCCGCCCGACGCGGTCCGCACCCTTTCGTCCGCGCAATTGAGTGAACCACTCTTCGGCAGTGACCTTGCCTACGAGGACGTGATCGACAATTTTTTCTCCTGGGATCAGCAGGCCATCGTCGGCACCGAAGTCGTTGATCGCGTGAACTGCACGATCCTCGAATCGAAGCCGGGCAAAGGCGCCCGTTCTTCCTACTCCAGCGTCCGGAGTTGGATTGATCCCCGGCGCATGGTCCCGCTGCGGATCGAGAAATACAGCAGCCCGGGCCGGCTCGTGCGCCGGATCGACACCACGCGCGTCGTGACCGACGACAGAGGGCGCGCTGTCCCCGCCAATCTTTCCATCCGCGGCCCGCGCGGTTCGACGACTGACCTCGACGGCTCGCGTTTAAAGCATGATGTGAAGTTCTCCGATACCGAATTTTCCCCGGACGGATTGAAATCCCTGTCTGCTCCTTCGTCCAAGCCTGAGTAGCGGCAGCGGTGCTCAG
>JBBQIZ010000183.1:0-8843 GCA_038325425.1 Chthoniobacterales bacterium | reverse complement strand
TCCTCGATTTTGCGGGCTGGACTGTGAAAACACCATGACAGCTATGAACAGCAACAGCAGGACCGGTCGCCGCTACGATCGGGAGTTTAAGAACAACGCCGTCGCGCTGGTGCGCAGCGGTCGCACCGTCACTGAAGTGTCCCGCGATCTGGGCGTCTCCAAATGGTCGCTCGGCCGCTGGGTCGAGCAGGCCAAGATCGGCCAAGCGCTCAGCGAGCCGAAGACCTTGAGCGTCGAGACCGCCGACCAGCGCGAGCTGCGCCGACTCCGGCAGGAACAAAGAATACGTCAGCCGCCAGCGCGACATCTTAAAAAAAGCCTGCGGTATCTTGTCAGCGGAGATGCCGCCGCACCCTTCACGCTGATGGAAAAGCTCAACCCCGAATATCCCACCGACGCCCTGGCCGCGGCGCTGGAAGTCAGCGAGAGCGGCTTTGCCGCGCATCGCCGCAAGGCTCGGCGTCCGCGCCGCCAGCACGACGAGCAATTGCGTCCGCTCATCCGGGAAAGCTTCGAGCAGAGCCGGCGCACCTACGGCTGTCCGCGAGTGCGGCTCGATCTCCAGGACCGCGGCCAGCGCTGCGGCAAGAATCGCATCGCCCGGCTCATGCGGGAGAGCGGCCTGCGGCCCAAGCAGAAGCGCCGCTTCCGGCCCCGCACCACCGAGAGCCGGCACGCTCATCCCATCGCCGAAAACTGGCTGGCCAAAGTGCCCGCACCGGATCGTCCGGGCCTCGTCTGGCAGAGCGACTTCACCTACCTCGAAACCGGGGAAGGCTGGCTCTTCCTCGCCTTCACCCTCGACGCCTGCACCCGGCGCTGCGTCGCTCACCACTGCCGACCCGACATGCGCGGGGAACTCACCACCACGACCCTCGCCCTCGCCCTCCAGCGCCAGCCGCCGCCCCCCGGCCTGCTCCACCACAGTGATCGCGGCGTCCAATACGCCGCTGCCGCCTTTGCCCAGCTCGCCTCCGCCAGCGGCCTCACCCTGAGCATGAGTCGCACGGCCAATCCCTATGACAACGCCCTGGCCGAAAGCTTCGTCGCGACCCTCAAAACCGAATGCTTCGGTGAGGCCGTTCCACCCACCCGCGCCGCCGCAGAACTCCTGGCTTTCGACTACATCGAGACCTTCTACAACCGCCGCCGCCGGCACAGCTCCCTCGGCTATCGCTCACCGCTCGACTTCGAAAAACAAATGTTCCCCCCAAACAATCACCACTAACCTCAACTACCTACCAACAGTCCAAGCCGCTTTTTCGAGGAAAGATCAATGTCCACTCATCCGCTTCACCTCGCGCACCTCGATTACTCCGTGCTCCAGCAGTGCATGCACTGTGGGATGTGTCTGCCGACGTGCCCGACGTATGACGCCACGAAGCTGGAGCGCAATAGCCCGCGCGGGCGCATCGCGCTGATGCGCGCCATTGCCGATGGGGAACTGGAGGTGACGAAAGCCTTCGGAGAGGAGATGTATTTTTGTCTCGGCTGCCTCGCCTGCGAGACGGTGTGTCCGGCGGGGGTGCAGTATGCGCCGATGTTTGAAAGCGCGCGGGCGGATATCGAAGAGGCGGGCGTGCTGCAGAAACCGCAGCGTTCGCTGGTGCGCGCTTTTGCCTTGCGGCTGGTTTTCACGCATCCGCACGTCCTGCGCGCGCTGGGACGGTTGCTGTTTCTGTATCAGGCGAGCGGCTTGGAATGGCTCGTCCGCAAGCTGCGGCTCACCGCGCTGCTGCCGCGTGACTTGCGGGAGCTGGAGCCGCTCACGCCGCGCATCCAGGCGCGCTTTTCCGACGAGCTGATCGGCGCGGTCGAAGCTCCGGCCGAGCCTCGGCACCGCGTCGGGATGCTCACCGGCTGCGTGCAGGATCTGGCGTATCCGCACGTCAATCGCGACACCGTGGATGTGCTCCTGGTCAATCATTGCTCTGTCCTGACGCCCGGTGCGCAGCATTGCTGCGGATCGCTGCATGCGCATAACGGCGAACTTGGGCTGGCGCGGGCGATGGCGCGGAAGAATATCGAGGCGATGGAGCGCGCGGCGGGTTCGCTGGAGACGCTGGATGCGATCATCACCAATGCCGCCGGCTGCGGTTCGCACCTCAAGCATTACGACGAATTGCTGGCCGACGATCCGCGCTACGCCGGGCGCGCGCGGCTGTGGTCGGAGAAGGTGCGGGACGTCCACGAATGGCTGGAGCAGATCGGCATCGCACGACCGAAGACGAGCGACGCCACTCAACTCTCAACTCTCAACTCTCAACCCTCCGTGACCTATCACGAAGCGTGTCATCTTTGCCACGGCCAGAAGATCACCCGGGCACCGCGCGAAGTGCTGAAGTTGATTCCCGGGCTGCAACTCGTGGAACTACCGGAGGCGACCTGGTGTTGCGGGAGCGCGGGCATTTACAACATCACGCAGCCGGAGATGTCGCGCGAACTGCTCCAGCGCAAGCTCGGCAACATCGCGCGGACGGGCGCCGCGGTCGTGGCGACGGCCAATCCCGGTTGCAGCGTGCAACTCGAAGCCGGCGCGCGCGAATCGGGCGGGGCGTTTGAGGTCGTGCATCCGATTTCGCTGCTGGCGCGGGCGTATCGCGAAGGGGGGCAGGCGTGACGGCGGATTTGTTTGGTGAAGCCGAGCCGGTGCGCAACGAGCCGCGGGTGCTGAGCGTGAGTGAGTTGACGCGGACGGTGCGCTCGACGCTGGAGCAGGGGATCGGCGTCGTGTGGGTCGAAGGCGAGATCAGCAATTATCGCCGCCAGCCTTCCGGTCATCAGTATTTCACGCTCAAGGATGCGCAGTCGCAGGTCTCGTGTGTCTGGTTTGCCCGGCCGGGCCTGCGGCTGAAGCAGGTCGGGCTGGCCGATGGAATGCAGGTGCAATTGCGCGGGGCGCTGACGGTCTATGAAGCGCGCGGTCAGTACCAGCTCAATATCCAATTGGTGCAGGCTGGCGGTGCGGGGCTGTTGCAGGCGAAGTTCGAAGCGCTCAAGCGGAAACTGGAAGCCGAGGGGCTTTTCGACGCGGAGCGCAAGCGGCCTCTGCCCAAATTCCCAGCGGTGATCGGCATCGTGACGTCGCCGACCGGTGCGGCGTTGCGGGATATTCTAAACATTCTCGCGCGGCGGGCGCCGTGGGTGCGGGTGGTCGTTTATCCGGTGCGCGTCCAGGGCGCGGGTGCGGCGGAGGAAGTCGCGGCGGCCGTGACGGAATTCAATCGTCTGGCGCAGGTCGGAGCCGTCCCGGTGGAGATTATTTTGGTGAGCCGCGGCGGCGGCAGTATCGAAGATCTGTGGGCGTTTAACGAAGAGGTCGTGGCCCGGGCGGTCGCGGTTTCGGCGCTCCCGGTGGTGTCGGCGGTCGGGCATGAGATCGACTTCACGATCGCCGATTTCGTGGCGGATCTGCGGGCGCCTACGCCGAGCGCGGCCGCAGAGTTGCTCGTGCCCGACGGCGCAACATTGCTCCAGCGCCTCGCACGGATTCAGGGTCAGCTTCACCGGACGGTCGATGCCGTGCTTTCCGGGCAGCGGCAACGCCTGGATTTTCTGACGCGGCACGCGCTTTTCCGCGAGCCGGGAAAGCGGACACGCGAAGCGGCGCAACGGATCGACCTCGCCGCCGAAGCCTTGCGACGGAGTCTGCACCGGCAGGTGGATCAGGCGGGCCAGCAACTGGGGCGGCTGGCGGCTTTGGTGCGACAGCATCGACCGGATCAGTTGCTGGCGTTGCGCCGAACGCAGTTCGAGGGGCTCCGTGGGCAGCTTGCCCAAAGGTTGCGGCAGCGATTGAGCGAGCGCCGCGCGCATTTCGAGCGGCTCCGTCTGGGGGTGAATCTGCTGTCGCCCGAAGCCATGCTCGCGCGGGGCTACAGCGTTACCATGACGGCCAGCGGAAAGATCATCGGGTCTGTTCATGAGGTCGCGCCGGGTACGACGATCGTGACGAGATTGCGCGACGGCTCGGTGCAGTCGGTCGTGGAATAAGTACAAGAAAAAAGCGCAGGTTCCGGATTGCCAGAACCTGCGCTTTTTGAAGGGCAATCAACTCTATGGCGCAGCAGCACCACCACCGCTCGGATTCACGACGATGTTCGAGGTTCCGAGCCAGCCGTTAGCACCGTTGGCCGTCGAGAAAATGTCGCCATCGGTCTGGCCGCCATTCGGTCCCACCACGGTCAGAGTGCTACGATCGACTTTCATGACTGAACCACTGGTGTCGCCGCGCACGACGATCGAGTTCTTGCCTTTCCAGACGCCGCCTGGGAGCGACTCATCCGCAGTGTAGACGTGGGTGGTCTCGCCTCCGTTGGTGAAGCCATTGGCGATCACCGGGAAGGAAGGATTGGAGGTATCGTTGAGGCCGAGAACGTAAGCCCATTCGTTTTCCCCATTGGCCAAGGTGAGATTTGGGGTGAAGACGTCACCGGCATCCATCCGGTTATCCGGAGGCGTCACGGTGCACCAGGCGGACTTGGTCAGCCAGAAGATGTCTTCGTTCGGGATATAGTCAGGGATGAGTTGGGCGAAGGCGGCGTTGGAGCTGTCGACTCTCGCGACGGTCGGCTTTCCCGTGGTTCCATCAAGAGTGTAGCTGGGATACACGCCATTATTATCCACCGCATAGAGGCGAAGGGCGGTGCCGATCTGCTTGGCGTTGGAGAGCGCTTTGGTCTGCGCACCCTTGACCTGCACCGACCCGAAAACGGGCAGGGCAATGCCGGCGAGAATGGCGATAATGGAGATGACGACGAGCAGTTCAATGAGGGTGAACGCGTCTGTTTTGGAGGCTTTCATGGTGTTGGTTATTGGGAGATAAATACTTTTGCACAGGATACGGAGCATCCCCTGCAGGGCAAATAAAAAAGCGGGTGGATCACACAAAACTTCGCCTGTCGCGCCAGGCGCGCCACCCGACGTAGCGCCGGCGCTGCGTCAATTCTTGCGGTGCTTGAAACCTACGACGGCCAGCGGCGGCAAACGCAGGAGGAGCGAGTGGGATTGTCCCTGCCACGGGATCGGCTCGGCGAACTGCCCGCCGAAGTTGCCAACATTGCTTCCGCCGTAGGTTTGCGCGTCGGTGTTGATCATCTCTTCCCACCAACCCTCGCCGTTTACCCCGACCCGGTACGCTTCGCGCACCACCGGCGTCGCGTTGATGACGAAGGCGATCGAATCGCCGGAGCGGGATTTGCGGAGGAAGGCGACCACGGAGTTGTCGCTGTCGTGGAAATCGATCCACTCGAAGCCGGCATAGGTGTCGTCCTGATCGTAAAGCGCGGGTTCGTTTTGATAAACCCAGTTGAGATGCTGGACGAGCCGGCGCAGGCCGTCGTGCTCGGGCTGCTGCATGAGGTGCCAGTCGAGCGACTGGTTGTGATTCCACTCGGTCCACTGGCCAAATTCACAACCCATGAAGAGCAGCTTTTTGCCGGGGTGCGCATACATCCATGCGTAAAACATCCGGAGGTTGGCAAATTTCTGCCACGTGTCGCCGGGCATCTTCTGGATCATCGAACCTTTGCCGTGCACGACTTCATCGTGGCTGAGGACGAGGACGAAATGTTCGTGGAAGGCGTAGATGAGCGAGAAGGTGATGTCGCCCTGATGGTAGCGCCGGAAGACCGGCTCCTTCTGCATGTAGGTCAGGAAGTCGTGCATCCAGCCCATGTTCCATTTCAGGCCGAAGCCGAGGCCGCCGAGATAAGTCGGGCGCGAGACGCCGGGCCAGGCGGTGCTTTCCTCGGCGATGGTCACGATGCCGGGGAACCGCTCGTAGGAGACTTCGTTGAAGCGTTTCAGGAAGTGGATCGCGTCCAGATTTTCCCGACCCCCAAAGCAATTCGGAATCCATTCGCCGGCCTTGCGCGAGTAGTCGAGGTAAAGCATCGAGGCGACGGCGTCCACGCGCAGGCCGTCGATGTGATATTGCTCGTACCAGAAAAGGGCGTTGGCGATGAAGAAGTTGCGCACCTCATTGCGGCCAAAGTTCGGGATCAGCGTGCCCCAGTCCTGATGTTCGCCGAGGCGCGGATCATCGTGTTCGTAAAGTGCGGTGCCGTCGAAACGCGCCAGTCCGAACTCGTCTTTCGGAAAATGCCCCGGTACCCAATCGAGGATGACCCCGATGCCCGCTTGATGGCAGCGATCGACGAAATAGCGGAATTCATCGGGATTTCCGAAGCGGCTGGTCGGTGCGTAATAGCCGGTCACCTGGTACCCCCACGAACCGTCGAAGGGATGTTCGGAAACGGGCAACAGTTCGAGGTGTGTGTAACCCATCTCGGCCACGTACGGCAGAAGGGTGTCCGCGAGTTCCCGATAGCTGAGGTAACGGTCGCCGTCATCCACCTTGCGCTGCCATGAGCCGAGATGCACCTCGTAGATGCTCATCGGCTGGCGGTGCCATTCCTTCTTCGGGCGCTCCTCCATCCACTCCGCATCGCTCCACGCGTAACGTTTCAGGTCGAACACGAGCGACGCCGTCGCCGTGCCGTGCTGCCCGAAGAACGCGAACGGATCGCTCTTCAAAACGATCCCGCCATGCGATTGCTTAACTTCAAATTTGTAGTGATCGCCCTCGCTGACGCCGGGCAGAAAAATCTCCCACACCCCGCAGCCGAGCAGCTTCCGCATCGGGTTCCGGCGACCGTCCCATGCGTTGAATTCCCCCACGACGCTGACCCGCTGGGCATTCGGCGCCCAGACGTGGAAGCTCGTCCCCTTCACCCCGCCAAACTCCGTGAGGTGCGCGCCGAGCATGTCGTAGAGCCGCCAGTGGTTGCCCTCGGCGAAAAGATGCAGGTCGAGCGGCCCGAGCTGAATGCCAAAGGAATAAGGATCGTATTCGGTCCAAGTCTGCCCGGCGTGCCCGGTGAGTTCGAGTTGGTAAAAAATACGCTCCTGCGCGCCTTCGAGGATCGCTTCGAAAAATCCATCGGGATGAAGCTGCCGCGCTGGATAGGCCGTGTTCGTCGTTTCGTCGCGGATGACCACGGCCCGCGCGTCCGGGCGGAACACGCGGACGACTAGTTGCTCGCCGGCCTGGTGCTGACCGAGGACGGCAAAGGGGTCGCCGTGGTAGGCACCGACAATGGAGTGGATCGTTCCGTCATCTACCGTTGGGAGATTAGCCGTGATTTTCATGGGGTAAGGGTAGATTCAAACTCGGCGAGTAAGGGCGCGAGATAATTCCGGTGAATCGCCGGCCACGCGTAGGCCCGGCGAACCTCGTGGCGCGCCTGCCAGGCGTCATTGGTCCCGAGGCGGGCGGCGATCATCAGCGCGATCTGCGCCGGCTCGGCATCGAGCGGAAAAAGGGTCACGCCATGTTTCAAAATCGCGTTCGGCAGTTCCCCGACGGCGCAAAACGCGGGCACGCGATGGAGCGCCGCTTCCAGCACCGGGAGCGCGGAACCTCCTTCGTGGCTCGGCAAAAAAAGCGCGTCCGCGAGAATGAACAGGCTGGCCAGATCGGCACCTTCGATCGGCAGTTCCTCGTGCAGAAAAAGCGCATCGTTCTCCAACTCCAACTCCGCGCGCAACCCCTCCAGCCGCTCCGCTTCATCCCGCGTCGCCGGATTCTCTCCGTTGGGCGCGCCGGTCACGATGTACGCGCAGGAGCGCCCCGCCGCCTTCAGCGCCGCCGTCACGCGCAGCCCGAGTTCGATGTTCTTGTATTTGATCGACCGCGCGGGGTGCAGCAGCACGAGCTCCCGCGCGGCCAGATCGTAGGCCGCCGCGAGTTCCGCGATGGGCGCCGTCAGTCCCAGCAACCGTGCGGGTTCGATCCCATTCGGGATCACCGCGCAGCGCCCTTTTGTCAGCTTCACAAATTGCGCCCGCCGCAGCTCCGACACCGCGACGTAACGATACCGATCGTGGGCGCGGGTCAGGGCGCTCCACGGCCATTCCTGCAGCGACGGCAGTTCGTAGTCCGAATCGCAGGCGACGAGATCATGCACCCACGCCACAAAGCGCACGCTCGTCAACCGCCGGGCGATATTCCACAACGCCTCCGTGAGGCCGAGATGAAACGGCATGGTTGCAACATTGTGAACGAATACCACGTCCATATTCGCCAGCCGGGGCTCCAGCGCGCGGGCCAATTCCGCGGCGTCCGCGGCGTCCGGAAGTAATTCCAACCGAAAGCGCGGATCGTCGCTCCTCCCTTGGTCGCAGATGATCGTCACGTCATGCCCCTGGCCGGCGAAAAATCGCGCGTGTTCCGCCATGACAGTTTCCACGCTCCCGACGACGGGAGCGTAAGTATAATGGATCAGCGCGATCTTCACGGCGCTCCCTCTGGCGCAAGCCATGCTTTCCTAGCAAGGATGAAATACGTGCTCCTCCTGCTCGGCGTCGCGGCCGTTTACTTTTTTCTCATCCGCAGCGCGCCCGTGAAGCCCGCCGTTCAAGCCGTCACCGCCCAGGACGTGGCGCCGCTGACCACCGGCCCGCGCGCGTCTGCCGCCCCCGCCGGCACTGCGCTCAAACGTCCCCTCGACCGGACGAACGCCGTGCTCGATCAGGTCAAGCAGCGCAACGGCAGCGGCGAGTTTTAAGCTGCACCCCAGAGCGCCTCGCGCAGGCCGCTCGCGCGGACCGTCCGCCGGGCCAGAGCCGCTCTCAGCACCGTTTCCGCCGCCCACACTTCGACCAGCGACCGCGCCCGCGTGATGCCGGTGTAAACGAGCTCGCGCGTGGCGACCGGGCTGTCGCGATCGGGCAGAATGAGCAGCAACCGCTCGAACTCAGAGCCCTGGCTTTTGTGGACGGTCATCGCGAAAGCGGTCTCGTGCTCCGGCAGGCGCGCGGGGAGCAGCCGCCGGATCCCG
>JBBQIZ010000182.1:0-8972 GCA_038325425.1 Chthoniobacterales bacterium | reverse complement strand
TTGCAGACCTCCACGGTCAGCCGATCGGTGATCGAATAAAGGCGGTGATTGGTCACGCGGCGCAGATCCTTCGAGTGGATCGGCTCGGCGTCGTGAAAGCCCGGGAAGAGGAGCTGGAGCAGGTCTTCGCAGATCGTCGCCAGCGCGCGCTTCGACGGCAGGTTCGAGCCGTCGATATTGTTCATCCCCACGCCCGCCTGGTAGGAGGCGAGGATTTTTTCCGTGATGCTGCCGAGGTCGTGGTCCATCGCGTCTCCCACTATCGCCGTTTGCAGAACGACGCAATCCACGAGTCCAATCGGGATGCCCGGTGCGTTCTACTTGGTATAGCCATGTCCGCGCTTTGCCTCTGTTTCCTCCGCTTCTTCCTCCCTGCGCGCGACGAGGGCTTGAAAGAAATTGCAAATCCGCGAGACTGCGCGCCAGTGCCGATGTCCAACGCCTCCGCCAACCCCCCACCGGAAAGCATGAAAATTACTCCGCCCCCCACTGCTCCGGCGCGTTTTTCGAGCGCGCGAGCGGTGGAAGAACATCCGACGATGCCCTACGCGGTGCGCGGCGCGTGGCTGTGTCACACCGGCCGGGTGCGACGAGGTAATGAGGACGCATGTCTCGCCGGGACGGAGTTTTCCAGTGTGAGCAGCGAGCGGCCTGTTCCCATTTTGATCGAAGGCGGGCCTTGGCTGGTGGCGGTGTCGGATGGCATCGGCGGGCATCTCGGCGGCGCTGAGGCAAGCCGTGAAGTGGTTCGGCATCTCGCCGCTTGCAAACGCGTGACGCCGCACAGCATCACCGAAATTCTCCAGCGCCTGAACCACCGCCTCTGCGAACGCGGACAAAAGGAGAGCGAACATGCGGCGATGGGAGCGACGGTCGTCGGCGTCGGCTGCGGCGGGCGCGGCGTTTTCGCCTTCAATGTCGGTGATTCGCGTGTGTATCGCCTTGATGGTCGGCAACTGGTGCAGGTCACGCGGGACGATTCCGAGGCGGAAGATCTCATCGATCAGGGCCTGCTTCAGCGCAATGAGGGAGCGCGCCCCGGTTTCCTGCACGCGCTCACCCAGGCGATCGGCGGTCGCGAGGAAGTGGTCGAGATCGAAACCCACATTTACCCCCTGCAAGTGGAACGGCGGACGCGCTACCTGGTTTGCAGCGATGGCCTCACGGACATGCTCATCTCAAAGGAGATTCAGGAAATCCTGCTCGCCAAACCCGAAGCGGAGGCTGCGGTGACGGCGCTTTTCGAGCGGGCGATGGCCGCGGGCGGCGTGGACAACATCACCGCCGCGGTGATCGACATCGAAAAAACCTGAGCGGTGCGGGCGGCGAGTCGCCGCGAGTCGACGCGCAAAAGCGGCGCCCTTTTTTGTCGAATCGCCCGCCCGAGTGCCGCATCTTCCGCGCATGTCGAAATCGGATTGCACCGACATCCTCAAAGCTCTCGCCGACCGCAGCCGCATGCGGATCGTCAAGGCGTTGCTCAAGGAACCGCACGGCGTGAACGACCTCGCGGAGGCGCTGGAGATCTCGCAATACAACGTCTCGAAGCACCTGCGCATCCTGCGCGAGGCGGGCATCGTGGACGTCGAGCCGGACGGCACGCGGCGCGAGTATTTCATCGTCGCGGAATTCCTCGAACGGTTGAAGAAGGAAGGCCCCGTGCTCGACTTCGGCTGCTGCAGTTTCCGGTTCGATCAGCTGCCGGACTAGGCGCGAAAATACCATTGCCGGGGTCGGGTGAATGGAATATGCCTCACTGCGCATACGCGCTTGGAACGCCGTCCATGACCCCCATTCATTTTCTCATTCCATTCGTGGCGCTGACCGCCTGCGCCTTGGCCGAAACGCTGAAAATCAACGGCTCGACGACGGTCAATCTGGTCGTCGCGGAAGCTGCGGAAATCCTCCGCGCGGAACAGAATCTGGACATTCAGGTGGATACGCAGGGCGGGAGTGCGGGCGGGATTTCGCTGCTCGGCGACGGACTGGTGCAGGTCGGGATGAGTTCAAAGCACCTCAGCGCCGAGGACCGCGCGAAGTATCCGGCGGTGCAGTTTCGGGAAACCCACATCGGCGAGGATGCGGTGGCGTTGATCGTCTCGAAGGATGTCTGGGATGGCGGAGTGAAGGCCCTCACGAAGCCGCAAGTGCGGGACATTTACGAGGGCCGGGTGATGAATTGGAAAGACCTCGGCGGCCCGGCGCAGCGGATAGCGTTTTTTAACAAGGAGCCGGGACGGGGCACGTGGGAGGTGTTCGTGCAATGGGCCTACGGCGGCGCGAAGAAGGCGCCCCAAGTCAGCTTCCCGGAGGTCGGGGGCAACGAAGAGACGCGCAACAAAGTCGGCAGCACGCGCGGCGCCCTCTCGCAGCTCTCGGCGTCTTGGGCTGATGGGCAGAGGATCTTTGCGCTCGGGATCAAAGGCGACGACGGCGCGGTGATCGCGCCCACGCCGGAGAACATCGCCAGTCAGAAATACCCGCTCAGCCGTCCGCTTTTCATCCTGACCAATGGCGAAGCGCAAGGCGCGGCGAAGACGCTGGTGGATTTTGTGCTCAGCGACCGCGGGCAGGAGTTGGTGAAAAAACACGGTTACCTGCGGCTGCAGGATCTGAAATAAGCCGATGACCCGCGCCTGGAGTTGGCTGTTTAGTTTCGTCGCTCTGGCCGCGCTGGCGCTGCTCGTCGGTATCTTCGTGTGGCAGAGCGGGCCGGTCTGGCGGCACGAAGGATTGGGCTATCTGACTGGTGCAAAATGGTTCTTCCGCCAGCACGAATTCGGCGCGCTGGCCATGATCTACGGCAGCATCGTCGTCTCGCTTGTCGCCCTGGTGTTGGCTGCGCCGCTCGGGTGGGGCGCGGCGGTTTTCATCGCGGAGTATCTTCCGCCGAAGGCACGGCTCGCGGTGAAGATGCTCATCGAACTGCTCGCGGGGGTGCCTTCAGTCGTCTATGGCCTGCTCGGCATCCTGCTCCTGCGCAACTGGATTTATGAAGCTTTCGCGCCCTTCGATCCACTGAGCGGCGATACCCTGCTCACCGCCGGCGTACTCCTCGCGGTGATGGTCCTGCCGACGATCGTGACGCTCAGCGACGACGCCCTCCGTGCCGTGCCCGCCGCGCAACGTCGCACCGCACGCGCCCTCGGAATGACCCGCGCGGAGACGATCCTGCACGTCGCACTCCCCCAGGCGCGCCGCGGACTCGGCGCGGCGCTACTCCTCGGGATTGGCCGCGCGATGGGCGAAACGATCGCGGTTTTCCTCGTCGTCGGTCGCCAGGATAACAACCTGCCCGAGCGCTGGCTTTCGCTGGGTCCGCTCCTCGAATCGGGTCAGACATTGACCAGCAAACTCGCCGGTTCGGAAACGAACATCGGCTACGGCGATCCGCTGCATTGGGCCGCCATGGTGGGTCTCGGTCTGATCCTGCTTCTGCTGACCGGCGGGCTCACGCTGCTGGGAACGGGCTTGGGAAGGAGAACGAATGCGTAAACTCTCCGACTTCCTCATCGCGACCGTCGCCGGGGTCTGCGCGCTGGTGGCCGTGGGGATTCTCGTCGGGTTGGTCGCGGTCATCGCGCAACGCGGCGCCCCGGCGATGAGTTGGTCGTTTTTCACCGAGCAAATCCGCCTTGTCGGCGCAGCCGGCGGCATCTTTTGGAATCTCGTCGGCACGATCATTCTCCTCGTCGCGGCCTTTCTGATCTGCGCGCCGCTGGCCCTCGGGCTCGCGCTGGTCGAGCGCGTGTACCTGCGCAGCGAGCGGATGCGCCGCACACTGCGCACCGTGCTCTACACGTTGAATGGCCTGCCCAGCATCCTCTTCGGCCTGTTCGGTTTCATCGTCTTCGTCCAGTGGTGCGGATGGGGAAAATCGTGGCTGATCGGCGGGATCGTGCTCGCGCTGAGCATGCTGCCGACCGTGACCGTGGCCCTCATCGAGCGGCTGAAAGCGATCCCGTCGAAATACGTCGAAGCCGCCGCCGCTCTGGGTCTGAGCCGTGCGCAGATCGTGTGGGCCGTGCTGCTGCCCCAGGCGTGGGGCGGATTGATCACTGGTTCGTTGCTCGGTCTCGCGCGAGCGGCGGGCGAAACCGCGCCGATCATGTTCACTGCGACAATTTTCGCCGGCGCGACGCTGCCCACGGCGATCAAGGATAGCCCGGTGCTCACGTTGCCGTATCACATTTTCATCCTCGCGCAGGATTCCTTCGACCCGGCCGTCGGATCGAAGCTGTGGGGTGCCGCGCTCGTCCTCCTCGGGTTGGTGTTTACGCTCAGCCTGATCGCGTTGCCGAGTCGCCTCAAAATCCACGAAGAAGCCGATGTCTGACTGCTGCCCGCCACCGCCGGCGGCCGATATCGCGCCGATCCTCGCAGCCGAGCACCTCGCGGTGCAGGCGGCGGGCAAGGCGCTGCTGCGGGATGTCTCTTTCGCCGTGCGTCCCGGCCAGGTCTTCGGTCTCATCGGTCCGTCCGGCGCGGGCAAAAGCACGCTGCTGCGCTGCCTGAACCGGCTCAACGACTTGATTCCCGGGCTGCGGGTCTCCGGCGAGGTCGCGCTGCACGGCGCCTCCATCTATGCGCCCGGCGTCGATGTGGACGCGCTGCGCGCCCAGGTCGGCATGCTCTTTCAACAGCCCGTCATTTTCCCGACGAACATCGCGGAGAACGTGCTCTTCGGGGCGAAAAGACTGCGCCCGCTCTCCCGCAGCGAACGCACGGAACTCGTGGAATCCGCGCTCACCGAAGCGGCACTCTGGGACGAAGTAAAAGACCGCCTGACGAGCCCGGCGAACGCCCTTTCCGTCGGCCAGCAGCAGCGCCTCAGCCTGGCCCGCACGCTGGCCGTGCAGCCGGAAATCATCCTCATGGACGAGCCGACGAGCGCGCTCGACCCGCGCTCCACGCAGGCGATCGAAGACCTCATCGTGCGGCTGAAAGCGCGGCACACCATCGTCCTCGTGACCCACAACATCGCGCAGGCGCGGCGGATTACGGATTGGATCGCGTGTGTCTGCGTCCGCGATGGCGTGGGCGAGATTGTGGAGAGTGCGTGCTGCGACTCGGTGCTCGATAACCCGCAATGCCGCGACGTCATCGACTACCTGTCGCGTGCGTGACGAGCGCCCCGCTGACGCTTCCGGCCGTCCCTGACTATCCCTCGCTCTCGCCCTGCGGGCCGTTCTCCTCGAGATGCCGCAGCACGTCGCTCCGGTCCTCCACTTCCTCCCACACGTCGCGGCTCACGTAGATCGGCGCTTTTTGCTGAATGGCGAGGGCGATGCAGTCACTCGGCCGGCCGTCGAGTTCGATGATCTTCTTCTCGAAGAGCTCATTCTCGGCGCTGATGATCAGCCGCGCAAAATACGTCTCGCTCTTGAGATCATTGATGATCACGCGTTCGACCTTCGCCCCCAGCGCAGCCAGGAGATGGCCGATCAGGTCGTGGGTCAGCGGGCGCTCTTTCGGGGTTTCGTTGATGAACATCGCGATCGCCGCGCCCACGCTTTCATCGACGTAGATGACGAAGACCTTCTCCTCGTTGCCGATGAACACTGCCCGGCCGGAATTAAACGGCAGAACGGTGCGGATTTCGACCGGGACGACAGGCTTGCTCATGCCGCGGAAATGTCGGGCGTGCTTTCTCGGCTGTCGAGGGGGAAAATCGGCGCGACGGCTGGAAATATCGGGGTCTGCGGGCGGTGGCTCGGGCCGGGAAAAAGCGCCGGATAATTTTGCAAAGCGTCTATTGCATTGGTGGCGCGCGTTTCTAGTATCCGCGCCAATGAAGCCACCCTGGGACATCCCCGCTGCCATCTCCCTCTACAATATCGACCGTTGGGGTACGGGCTATTTTACGATCAACGAAAAGGGGAACATCCAGATCCAGCCGACCCGCGGCACGGCGACCATCGACATCATGGAAGTGATCGAGCATGCTCAGGAGCAAGGCCTGACTTTCCCGATGGTCCTGCGCTTCCAGGATCTGCTCCGCGACCGCGTGGAGACGATCAACAAGGCGTTCGCCGCCGCGATCAAGGAGGCAAACTACCGCAACGAATACCGCGGCGTTTTTCCAATCAAGGTGAACCAACTGCGCGAAGTCGTGGAGGAGATCGTGGACGCGGGGGCGCCGTATAAATTCGGCATCGAGGCCGGCAGCAAGCCGGAACTGCTCGCGGCGCTGGCCATCCATCGCGACCCGGAATCGCTCATCATCTGCAACGGCTACAAAGACCGGCTCTTCATCGAGAACGCGCTGCTCGGCAGCAAGCTCGGGAAGAAAGTCATCATGGTCGTGGAGAAGATCGAGGAGCTGACGGAGATCCTCCGCGTGTCGAAGGAGCACGGCATCGAGCCGATGATCGGCATCCGCGTGCGGCTCTCCGCGAAGGGCGCGGGCAAATGGGCGACGAGCGGCGGCGAGAATGCCAAATTCGGCGTCAGCACCGCGGAACTCGTCGCCGCGAGCGAGCTGCTGAAAAAGGAAGGGCTCGCGCATGCGCTCAAGCTCGTCCATTTCCACGTTGGCTCGCAGGTGCCCGACATCGGTACGATCAAACGCGCCGTCCGCGAAGCCGCGCGTTTCTACGCGAAGCTTTGCAAGATGGGCCACGAACTCGGCTACCTCGACTGCGGCGGCGGGCTCGGCGTCGATTATGACGGCTCGCGCACCGCCTTCGACAGCTCCACGAACTACACCCTGCACGAATACGCCCGCGACATCGTCTGGAACATCATGGAAGTCTGCGACTCCGAGAAAGTCCCGCACCCCTTCATCGTCACCGAGAGCGGACGCGCCATCGTCGCGCACCACTCCGTGCTCATCGTCGAAGCATTCGGTTCCATCGAAAAAGACCGCACCCCCATCCAGATCGATTTCCGCGAGACCGACCCCAAGCAAGTCACCGAAGTCCTCGACTTGCAGCGCAACCTCACCCAGCAAAACCGCATGGAATCGCTGCACGACGCGCAGCAGATCAAGGAACAGGCCCAGTCCATGTTCGACCTCGGCCTGCTCGAACTGGAGAGCAAAGCGAAGATCGAGACCGTCTATTGGCAGATCGCCAAACGCATCGTCGATTTCTGCGCCGGCATGAAATACGTGCCCGACGAAGTCAAAGACCTCGAAGTCTCCCTCGGCGACCAATACGTCTGCAACTTCAGCGTCTTCCAGTCCCTCCTCGACCACTGGGCGCTCGGCCAGCTCTTCCCCGTCATGCCCATCCACCGGCTCGATGAATTCCCCGAGCGCCAGGGCACCCTCGTCGATATCACCTGCGATTCCGACGGCAAGGTCAGCAAATTCATCGACCTTCAGGACGTCAAAGACACCCTCCCCCTGCACAAGCTCCGGCCCGGCGAACACTACTACCTCGGCTTCTTCCTCATGGGCGCCTACCAGGACATCATGGGCGATCTGCACAACCTCTTCGGCCGCGTCAATGAAGCCCACGTCTTCCTCGATGAAGACGAAGAACTCGGCTGGTACATCGAGGAAACCATCGACGGCAGCACCATCGGCGAAGTCCTCGGCATGACCCAGTGGAACCAGACCGAACTGGCGCGGCACATGAAGAGCCAGGTCGATGCCGCCATCAAGAGCGACCGCCTGCGCCCGAACGAAGCGATGAAGCTGCTGGCCAACTACGAAAAGGCGCTCAAGGGCTACACCTACCTGTCGTTCAACGGCAACGGCGCGGCGAAATAACGGCCGCGCTCCGGGACTCGCGGATCCAGCGCCGCGGAGATCGGTTCGCGGCAGCGCATAGACGGCCTATTCGTGGTCATACTCCTTCGGATCCCGGCGGCGAATGAACTGCCATCCCTCCTCTTCGCCAAAGCCGCGCCAGTCCTCTAGGCGCACCATGCGATAACGACCTCGCTCGTAACGATAGAGCACGCGGCTGAATGTGCCGCCGCCCGCGGATGACCATCTCTCGATCTGGTGGTAGCCGTTCTCCGGAACGACCAATGTGACACCACCCATCCAGCTACCGATGCGGCGAAAGCCCGAACGCGTCTTGGCGAAAACCAGCTTGTAGGAGCCGCCGGTGCCACCCTCATGGGAGTCGATCAGTAATTCGGGAATGCCGTCGCGATTGAGGTCGAGCCAGCAGACGCCGACATTGTGCGGATCGTGCCCCTCCACAGTGACCTGAGCGAAGTCCAATCCGCGTGGCAGCTTGTTCGGTTCTGTGATTGTGAACTCAACCTTGGTAACTGAAGGATTTGGCCACGGCTGGGGCTCAGCAGCCTGGCTGGCGGCAGCGAATAACATCCCGGCAGTCAGGATGGCGCATGGGAAACAGCTCATCAGCGGGCCCCGTTCGTTGGCGCTTGTCATAGTGATTCGGTGGTGAGGGCGGTTGAGTTCTTGCGGTTCGCCGGGGCCTGCCAGTAGCGCCACAAATCGACCCACGCCCAGCGCGTCATGCCATAAACGCTTGGAAAAATGGAGGCATGCTCAACGCCCTCGTCGCGGATGCCCGGATCTACGGCTACGTTGCGCATGGATAGCCACTCGGAGATGGCGCTGCGGCGCCGAACGGAAAGCTCTCGCTGGGCTTTGGGGAGGTTTGACTCCGCGGAATCCAGACGCCGATAGTGCTGCTTGAGCGCGTCGATTTCGGCACTCGGTGTCGCAGCGCTATAAACGGCTCGAACCAAGCTTGGGGTGAAAAGGAAGATGGCGGTAGCTGCCATGACGATGAGAATGAGTGCTCGTAGAATACGTCTCGGCCTCGAAGGCATCTTATTCGCGTCAGCTTTCAAAGTGTGCGTGCAAGGGGCCTAACAGGAAGTGGGCGAAACGGAAAATGAAGGGGTGTGATTAAAAGTGGTGCAGAACGGCAGCATGGGAATTTATAAATACTATAATATGTACTTTTGGGGAGGCGTGGTTAAATTGCTGAACCCATGCCCCAACCACATGGAAACAGCCCTCGAACTCAACGCGAAGCACG
>JBBQIZ010000181.1:0-9017 GCA_038325425.1 Chthoniobacterales bacterium | reverse complement strand
GCGCGGCTACACCGCGAGCCGCTTCTCCTTCAACAGCGACGGCGGGCGGTGCGACACCTGTCTCGGGCAGGGCGTGATCAAGATCGAGATGAACTTTCTGCCGACGAGCTACGTGCCCTGCACCGAGTGCCACGGCGCACGGTACAACGCAGCCACGCTCGAAGTGCTCTACAACGAGAAGAGCATCGGCGACGTGATGACGATGACGCTGGAGCAGGCCGCGGAGTTTTTTGCGGCGCAGCCGAAGATTCACCGTCCGCTGGCGCTGCTCTGCGACACCGGCCTCGGCTATCTGCAACTCGGCCAACCGAGCCCGACGCTGAGCGGCGGCGAAGCGCAACGGCTCAAGCTGGTCAGCGAACTCACGCGCGGCCTCGGGCGCTCCGTCACCGCGCGGTTGCGCCAGAATCGCGAGCCGAAATCCACGCTCTATCTGCTCGAGGAACCGACCATCGGCCTGCACATGGCGGACGTCGCGGAATTGCTGCGCGTCTTCCATCGCCTCGTCGATGAAGGCAGCACCGTGCTGGTCATCGAGCACAACCTCAGCCTCATCGCGGATGCCGACTACGTCATCGATATCGGGCCGGAAGCCGGCGAGGAAGGCGGGGAACTCGTCGCCTGCGGCACACCGGAGGAGGTGGCGAAAAGCAAACGCAGCCGGACCGCGCCGTTCCTGCGCGACGTGTTGGGCTGACGGCCCTCTGGGATCCAGTTCCCGGTCTGGCCATCGAGAGGCATCCGTTGGCACGCAATGTGTTCATCCGGAGGGCTGACTCGCATGCAACCTTCATCCGCTCCGACGAACTACACCCCCGGCAACCGCATCGTTCCCAATGGCGCCGGCGGCGCGGTGCCGTCTCAGGTCCGCTCCAATATCGCCACCCCTTTCGCCCGCGCGGCCATGCAGAGCACGGCCGCGACACAGCTGATCGCGCTCGATGATGTCATCACCGCGATGGTGAACGCGGCCGATGGCGTCTCCGATTTGCTCTTCGTGGTCGGGCGACCGCCCCAGGTCGAAGTCTATGGCAAACTCCGGGGCGTGGAAATCGAGGGTTTGTCACCGTCGCTCACGCCGCCTCACGTTCAGGCGATCGCGGAAAAATTGATGGGAGGAAACGAACGCCTCGCCGAGGATCTCCAGGCCAACGGCTCCTGTGACACCAGCTACGGCGTGCCCGATCTCGCGCGTTTTCGCGTGAATATTTTCAAGCAGAACGGCAATCACGCTATCGTCATGCGGAAACTGAGCACGCAGATTCCGACCTGCGACAGCCTCAAACTCCCGCCCATTTTCAAAGAGATCATCAAGGAGAAGACCGGCATCGTCTTCGTCACCGGCGCGACGGGTTCCGGCAAAACCACGACGCTCGCGGCGATGCTCAATGAGATCAATCTGAGCCAGGAATTTCACATGGTGACGCTCGAGGATCCCATCGAGTTCCTGCACCCGCACCTCAAGAGCACCTTCAGCCAGCGCGAGTTGGGCAAGGATTTCTCCGACTTCTCGGTCGGCCTGCGCGCCGCACTGCGCCAGGCGCCGAAGGTGATTCTCGTCGGCGAAATTCGCGACCGCGAGACGATGGAAATCGCCCTGACCGCTGCAGAAACCGGCCACATCGTTTATTCCACGCTGCACACGATCAGCGCCGCGCAGTCGATCAACCGCGTGATCGGCATGTTCACCAATGAGGAGGGCGAACAAATCCGTCAGCGCCTCGCCGACACGCTGCGCTACGTGATCAGCCAGCGCCTGGCCCCGAAGATCGGCGGCGGGCGCATCATGGTCTCCGAAATCATGGGCAGCGGCTTGCGCACGAAAGAAGCGATCCTGCTCGGTGAAAACGACCTCCGCAGCTTCCACGACATTATCGAGAGCAACTATCAGAACGGCTGGCACAGCTTCGAGCAGTCGCTGCTCAAGCTGTTCAAGGAGCAGAAGGTGACTGAGGACACCGCGATGCTTTACAGCGTCAATAAACCGAACATGCGCAAGGCGCTCGATGTCGCGAAAAAGGCGATGCAAGGCGAGGATCTGACGCCGAGCGGCTTTCGGCTGAATCTCGAGGCGCTGCACGGGCCGTCCGGACACGTCCCGCCGCCGTTGCCGCAGGCGGGTTGAGGTTTTTGGGGGCCGGCGCAGCAGGGCGGAATGTGCGACGGCGCAATTGCAGGGTGACAAACGCACTCCGCGTTTGGCAGGGTCAAGGCGCGGTCTTCTTCCCCAAAAACACCCTATGCAACCCTCGAACTGGCCCTCGATCACCGACAAGACCCTCGCAATCATCATGGGCGGCGGCGCCGGCACCCGCCTCTTCCCGCTGACCAAGGAACGCTCCAAACCCGCGGTGCCGCTGGCCGGCAAATATCGCATCGTCGATATTCCGGTCTCCAACTGCATCAACTCCGGCCTGCGGCGTGTTTACGTGCTCACGCAGTTCAATTCCGCGTCGCTGCACAAGCACATCCACTCGGCGTTCAAGTTCGATAACTTCTCTCGCAGTTTCGTCGAAATCCTCGCCGCGCAGCAGACGCCGACGGACAACAACTGGTATCAGGGCACGGCGGACGCCGTGCGGCAAAACCTCCGCGATTTCCTCCAGTATCCCTACGAATATTACGTCATCCTGAGCGGCGATCAGCTTTACCGCATGGATTTCCGCGAGGTGCTGCAACAGCACATCAAGACCAAGGCGGACATGACGCTGGCGACCATCCCGGTCGGGCGCGAAGCGGCGATGGATTTCGGCATCATGCACACCGATGCCGACCGCCGGATCGTGCGTTTCGAGGAAAAACCCAAGACTGCGGAGTTGCTCGACGCGCTGTGCATTCCGCCTGTCTTGCTCAAGGAACTCGGCCAGCCCGAGGACGCCGATCTCTATCAAGCCTCGATGGGCATCTACATTTTCAATCGCGACGTGCTGGTCAAGGCGCTGGACAATGATTGCGCGGACTTTGGCAAACACGTCATCCCCGAAATGCTCGGCAAATTCCGCGTGCACTCTTACATCTACCAGGGCTACTGGGAGGACATCGGGACGATCCGCGCCTTCTTCGAAGCCAACCTCCAACTCACCGACGCGGTCCCGGCCTTCAATTTCTTCGACACGGTAACTCCAATCTACACCCACGCGCGCTTCCTGCCGGGCAGCAAGATCAACGGCGCGGCGGTCAAGCAGGCGATCGTCTCCGATGGCTGCATCATCGACGACGCGCACATCGAGCGCGCGGTGATCGGCATCCGCAGTTATATCAAGAGCGGGACGACGATCCGGGAGAGCATCGTCATGGGGGCGGATTTTTACGAAGCGGACCAGGCGAACCGCGGCGGACCGGAGCTGGGCATCGGCAAAAACTGCGTCATCGACCACGCGATCATCGACAAGAACGCCCGCATCGGCGACGGCTGCGTGATCACGCCGGACGGCAAGCCGGACCATTTCGACGGACCGAATTTTTACGTCCGCGACGGCATCGTCGTGGTCCCGAAAGGCGCGAGCATCGCCGCCGGGACCTGGATTTGATCGACCTTCCGGGCTCGGCCCGCGTCGCAGCACGGTTATCCGAAAGCGAGTAGTTGAAACCACCACCCGCGCTTGAACGCGCGCGGCTGCGCGGTGTCTTATTCCGCTTCATGTTTCCGTCGCTGGCCCGTTCCATTCGCTCATTCCGTCTTCTCTCTCTCCTTGCGGCGGCCTTCCTGGCGCTGACGGCGGCCAGCACGCGAGGCGCTGAGCATTTCGGCCTGCCCTTTGATACCGTCTTCAAAGGGCGCGAACGCTTCAACGCCCTCGTCGCACAGGGCGGAAGCTGGCAATCCCTCCCGATCGGCGAGCGCACGGCCGCGATCGGGCGGAGCCTCGTCGGCACGCCTTACAAGAGCTACACCCTCGAGATCCACGACCGCATCGAAGCGCCCTCGGCGAATTTCCTCGGCCTCGATTGCTGGACGTTCTTCGAAGTTTCGCTCGCCTTCGCCCGGATGCTCGACGAACCGCGCGAGCAGTGGACGCCGCAGACCTTTCTCAAATACATCGAGCTCGACCGCTATCGCGGCGGTCAGTGCAACGGCAGTTACCTCTCGCGGCTGCACTACCTGGAAGACTGGCTGCGCGACAATCACCAGCGCGGGTTGCTCAAAGACCTCACCCGCGAACTCGGCGGCATCCGTGGCGCGAACGCCGCGCGCGAGATGACAGTGGGCTGGAAGGGCTACCGCTACATGCGGAACAACCCCGATCTGCGCCGCGGCATCGCGCAGATGGAAGCGCGCGTCGGCAGCGAACCGCTCTATTACATTCCGAAAAGCAAAGTCCCGGGAATCGAATCCCGCATCCAGACCGGCGACATCATCGGCATCTGCTCACACGACGGCCGCCTCATCGCCACGTCACACGTCGGACTCGCTTATCGCACGAGTGACGGCGTGCTCCGGTTGATGCACGCGTCGTCCCCGCGCAACTTCGGCAAAGTCGTCGTGGATCAGCAGCTCAGCGCCTATCTGGAAAAGTTCCGCTCCCACGCCGGCATCCTCATCGCCCGGCCCTTGAAATAGCCTTCCGCCTCTGTGGCCGCGCCTCCGAGGAATTCCTTGGACAATCTGAAGTCGCCGCATAACCTTCCGCTCCCGTTTTCCCGGCGGCCCTTCCGCCGCGGGTACGGGCGTTTCTTTTTTACCGTATGATCACCTCATTTACCTTCCTCGCCCAGGCTGCGCCGACCGGACCGTCTCCGCTCTCTTCGATTATCCCGTTTCTCTGCATCGGCATCATCTTTTACTTCCTGATCATCCGCCCGCAGAGCAAGCGCCAGAAGGAACTCGCCGCGCTCATCACCGCGCTCAAGACCGGCGACAAGGTGGTCACCAACGGCGGCATTCATGGCATCATCGCCAATGTGAAAGAGGGCAATATCCTCAGCCTCAAGATCGCCGATAACGTGAAGATCGAGATCGATAAATCGGCCATCGCCTCCGTGGATAAAACCGATCGGGTTCCTGCGACGACGACGCCCTAAGACCTCCCGCTTCTCCACTCCCTGCCCCTCCCCACCATGGACACGAACGTCCTCGTCTTCAGTTTCGGTCTCCTCCTGCTGGCCCTCTTTGGCTGGTATTTTTTCACCGACAGCGATCGCATCAAACGTATCCTCGGATCCGCGCTGGCCGTTCTGCTCGTGGCGTTCTGCCTCCAGGTCGTCAATCCGCCGAACGACGTCCGCGACAGCGATGGGCACCTGATCAAGGCGGGCAAGATTCAGCGCGGCCTGGATCTCAAGGGCGGCACCTCCTTCCTCATCCGGCTCATCGCGGAGCCGAACGAACTGGGCGAAGTCCGCGAGATCACGCCGACGATGGTCGATCAGGCGATCGAGGTCATCCGCAAGCGCGTCGATGCCCTCGGCACCAGCGAACCCGTGCTCGCGCCGTCCGGGAGTGACCGCATTCTCGTGCAAATCCCCGGCCTCGATCCGCAGAAGCTGAACGAGACGCGCGAGCAGTTGAAGAAGGTCGCCAAGCTGGAGTTCCGCCTCGTGCATCCGATGAGCGAGATGCTCGTCCCCGCGATCGAAGCGGGCACCGAAGTGCCGCCCATCGGTTACAGCATCCAGCCGATGGATACGGAACGCGGCGGAAAGCCGGTCACGACCAAGTTGCTGCTCAAGAACAAGCCGGACCTGCTCGGCGCCCGGGTGACCAGCGCCGGCGCTTATTTCGATGTCCAAGGTTGGGGAGTGGGACTGGAATTCGATGCGCAAGGTGCGGACGAATTTCAGCGCCTGACCAAGGAAGTCGCCCAGCAGCGCTCGGCCATGGCCATCGTGCTCGACGGCAAAATCCAATCGGCACCCGGTGTCGATCACGACAAATATGCGGAAGGCATCTTCGGTGGTCGCGCCCAGATCAGCGGCGGCAACATGACCGAAAAAGAAGCGCGCAACCTCGCCAGCGCGCTGGAAAATCCGCTCGCCGTGCCCGTGGCCATCGAAGAAGAACGCTCCGCCTCGGCCTCCCTCGGTGACGACGCGATCAACAGCGGCATCAAGGCCGGCCTTGTCGGCGTCGCCCTCACGTTCATCTGCGTGCTCCTTTACTATCGGTTCGCAGGTCTGATCGCAAACCTGGCCCTGGCGATCAACGTCATCCTGCTCTTCGGCGCGATGGCCGCGTTCAACGTCGTCCTGACCCTGCCGGGCATCGCGGGCATCATCCTGACGGTAGGCATGGCGGTGGACGCCAACGTGCTCATCTACGAGCGCCTGCGCGAAGAACTCGCCACCGGTAAATCGCTCAAAGCTTCGCTCAGCGCCGCTTTCGACAAGGCGTTTTCCGCCATCTTCGACTCGAACATCACCACGCTGATCACCGCGGTAATCCTCTTCTGGCAGGCCACCGGCCCGATCAAGGGCTTCGCCGTCACGCTGACCATGGGCATCATCGCTTCGATGTTCGCCGCCCTCGTCGTCACGCGGAACCTGTTTGATTGGGCGGTGACCCTCGGCTGGATCAAGACGATCTCGATGACCAATCTGATCAACGCGACGAACTTCGATTTCATTAGCAAACGGAAGCCCGCGATCACTTTCTCCATCCTCGTCATGATCGGCTCGCTGGCCCTTTTTGCGATCCGCGGGGAGAAGAATTTCGGCGTGGACTTCAAGGGAGGCGATCGTCTTGTCCTCGAAGCGGGCGGCCCCCGACCGACCGACAACGAAGTCCGCATGGCGCTCGCGCAAATCAAGATCACCGACACTGTCGTCCAGACGGAAAAATCCGCCGCCAAAGAGTTCCTGACGGTGCGCAGCCCCGCCGACACCAGCACCGCCATTTCCGAGCATCTGCAAAAGACCTTTCCGGACGCCAAGTTCACCGAGCAAGGCGTGGAAAAAGTCGGCAAATTGGTCGGCGACGAACTCGCCCGCAAATCGCTCATCGCCCTCGGCCTCGGCATCATCGGCATCTTCATCTACGTCACCATCCAGTTTGAGATGTCCTTCGCCATCGGAGCCATTGTCGCCCTGCTCCACGATGTCATCATCACCATCGGAATCTTCGCGCTCGCGGGCCGCGAAATGTCGCTGATCATCGTCGGCGCGATCCTGACCATCGCGGGTTATTCGATCAACGACACCATCGTCGTCTTCGACCGTATCCGTGAAGGCATCAAGGCTGGGCGGAGCGGTTCCGTGGCCGAGATTATGAACCGGAGTATCAACGAGACGCTCAGCCGCACCATCCTCACCGGCGGTACCACGCTGCTCACCACCCTCGGGCTCTATTTGCTTGGCGGTCCGGTGCTGAACGATTTCGCCTTCACGATCATCATCGGCGTGCTCGTCGGCACGTATTCGTCGATCTACATCGCCGCGCCGATCGTCCTCTGGTGGAGCGGCAAAGGCGGCCACAAACTGCGCACCGAGATCAAAAAGTCCGAATTGCCGAAGCCGGCGACGGCGTAGCCGCAACGCCGTGAACCGCAGGCCGTCAGTGGCCGCGCTTTACGCCAGAACCGAGCGCACGGCTTCGTGCACGAGCGCCCAATCCACATTCTCGACCTGCTGCCATGAACCGACACCAGTCGGCAGCACGAAGACGTTTTTCCCGTCGCGGAATTTCTTGTCCATCTGCATCGCACGGATGATCCGCTCGAAGAGTCCCGCGTGTTCCGGAAAATACGTCGGCAGTCCGGCCCGCTCGATCAGCGGTTGCAGGCGTTCGAGAAAGGCGTGCTCGCAGACGCCGAGGCGCACCGCGAGGCGGGTCGCGGCGATCATCCCGATGGCGATGGCTTCACCGTGGGTCAGCGCGTAGTCCGCGCTCAATTCGAGCGCGTGGCCGATGGTGTGGCCGAAGTTGAGCACGTTGCGGATGCCCTTTTTGTCGAACTCATCCTGCTCCACCACGCGCGCCTTCAAGGACACACACTGCGCGACCACATCGGTCAGCACCGCCGCATCGAGAGCCAGCAGTTTTTCCAAGTCACCACGTTCGAGTTGCTCGAAAAGCGCCGCCGAACAGACCGCGCCATACTTGATCACTTCGCTCGTGCCGCTGCGCACCTCGCGGGCGTCCAGCGTCCGCAGGAGATCGAGATCGCAGACGACCAGACGCGGCTGATTGAAGGCGCCCATGATGTTTTTCACGCCGCCAAAATTGACCGCGACCTTGCCGCCGACACTCGAATCGACCGCCGCGAGCAGAGTGGTGGGCACTTGCACAAACGGCACACCGCGCCGGAAGACCGCTGCGGCGAATCCGCCGAGATCGCCAACCACGCCACCGCCGAGCAGACAAACCAGCGGCACCGAACCCGTGTCGGGAAAAGCCACGAGCAGCGCCGCGCACGTGGCGGAAAATTCTTCCCAGTTCTTTCCTTCCTCGCTCGCGGGAATCTCATGCCGCACCACCCGGCGAATGCCGGCGGCTTCCAGTGCCGCCCGCACGCGGTCGAAATAAAACGCGCCTACCTGCGGATTGGTGATGACGAAGGCGTCTGTCGGCCGAAGCCCCTGCGCGTGGAGCGTCGCGCCCAGGCCATCGAGCAGTCCGTTCCCGACCAATACCGGATAACTGCGCGGACCGAGATCGACTTCAATGCGGGTGGGATTCATGAGAGCGGACGATTTTGCGCGCGGCAGCAAATCGCGCGAGACGAAACTTTAGCCACACTTGCACCGCCGGGCCACCCGTCGCATGCTTCGCCCCCTTTTCCATGAATCACGCTCCTGCCCTGCTCCGCGCGCTGGCCGAGAAAGTCGGCACTCCATACTGGCTCTACGACGCCCGCGTCATCCGCCAGCGGATCGCCGACATCCAATTCCTGACCGACACCGACGGCGTGCAGGCGCGCTTTGCGATGAAGGCCTGCCCAGCGACGAAAGTCCTGCAGGAAATGAAAAGCGCGGGCATCTGGATCGACGCCGTCTCGGGCAACGAAGTCCTGCGCGCGCTCCGCGCCGGGCATCCGGGCGGAAATCAGCCGCCGGTCATTTGCCTGACCGCCGATGTCTTC
>JBBQIZ010000180.1:0-9365 GCA_038325425.1 Chthoniobacterales bacterium | reverse complement strand
CACGCTGGCGACGTTTGCGGATCAGGTCACGAACGTGGCCCGCGAAGTCGGCGTGGAAGGCCGGCTCGGCGGGCAGGCGAACGTGCCCGGCGCCTCCGGCACGTGGAAAGATCTGACCGGCAACGTCAACCTGCTCGCGGCGAATCTCACCACGCAGGTGCGCGCGATTGCGGAGGTGGCGACGGCGGTGACGAAAGGCGATCTCACGCGGTCGATCCAGGTCGAGACGCGCGGCGAGGTCGCGGAGTTGAAGGACAACATCAACACGATGATCGACAACCTGCGCGTGACCACGGAGCGCAACAAGGAGCAGGACTGGCTGAAGACGAACCTCGCAAAGTTCACGCGCATGCTCCAGGGCCAGCGCGACCTTTTCACCGTCGGCCAGATGCTGCTCTCGGAACTCGCGCCACTCGTGGATTCGCAGCAGGGCACGATCTATCAAATGACGAATACGGAAGACAACACCGCCCTGCTCCGGCGCCTGGCCAGCTACGCCAACGAGTCCGAACTCCCTGATTACATCAGGCCTGGCGACGGTTTGGTGGGGCAGTGCGCGAAGGAAAAACAGCGCGTCCTGCTGACCAATGTGCCGCGCGACTACGCGCTGATTCACTCCTCCCTCGGCGCGGCGCAGCCGGCGAATGTCGTCGTGCTGCCCGTCCTTTATGAGGGCCAGACCAAGGCGGTGATCGAACTCGCGGCGCTGCATCCCTTCACCGATGGACATCTCAATTTCCTCGAGCAACTCACGCAATCCATCGGCGTCGTGTTAAACACCATCGAGGCCACGATGCGCACCGAAGGCCTGTTGCAGCAAAGCCAGCAGCTCACGGCGGAACTGCAGTCCGGGCAAAAGGAGCTGCAGCAAACCAACGAAGAGCTCGAACAAAAGGCGCAGGAACTCGCCGACCAAAACGCCGAGGTCGAGCGGAAGAACAAGGAGATCGAGCAGGCCCGGCGCGCCTTGGAAGAGAAGGCCGCGGAGCTCGCACTCACCTCGAAATACAAATCGGAATTCCTCGCGAACATGTCGCACGAACTGCGCACGCCGTTGAATTCCATCCTCATCCTCGGCCAGCAACTCGGCGAAAATGCCGTCGGCAATTTGAATCCCAAGCAGGTCGAGTTTGCGCGGAACATTCATTCCGCCGGCTCCGACCTGCTCAACCTGATTAATGACATTCTGGACCTGTCGAAAATCGAATCCGGCACGGTCACGGTCGAGGCCGAGGAGATCGGCTTTGGATCGCTCAAGGAATCCGTCGAGCGCAGCTTCCGTCATATCGCGGAGAGCAAGAGCCTGCCGTTCGTGCTCAACTTCGATCCGCAGCTTCCGAAATCTTTCACCACCGATCCGAAGCGGCTGCAGCAGATCGTCAAGAACCTGCTTTCCAACGCCTTCAAATTCACCATGCAGGGGCACGTGACCATGAAGGTCCGCCCGGCGACGAAAGGCTGGAGCCTCGATCATCCGAGCCTGAATCGATCCGGAGCGGTGATCGCGCTTTCCATTCACGATACCGGGATCGGGATCGCCCCGGAAAAGCAGCGCCTGATTTTTGAAGCCTTCCAGCAGGCCGACGCCGGCACTTCGCGCAAGTATGGCGGCACCGGGCTGGGACTCGCGATCTCGCGGGAACTGGCGTCGTTGCTCGGCGGGGAGATCCGGCTGGCCAGCACGCCGGGAGAAGGCAGCACCTTCACGCTCTACCTGCCGCTGATTTACACGGGCCCGGCGGCGTCCGCGACGCTGGTCGGTGAAACGCGCGAGCGCCATCGGACGTCCGTGGCCCTGCCGGTCGTGCCGCTGGCCCGCGAAGAAACCATCGCCGATGATCGCGCGAACATCGAGCCCGGCGACCTCGCGGCGCTGATCGTGGAAGACGATCCGCATTCGATGCGCGGCCAGGACGCGATCACGCTGGCGCAGCACTATCGGCCGACGGCAATCACGCTCGATATCTCCCACAGCAACGAAGTCCTGCACGGGCGCAAGGTGCTGATCATCGATGACGACGCGCGTAATATCTTCGCCCTCTCCATCGTGCTCGAGAATCATGCCATGGAGATTCTCAGCGCGACCAATGGCCGGCAGGCCATCGAGCTGATTCAGCAGACTGACGACCTGGCAATCGTCCTGATGGACATCATGATGCCGGAGATGGACGGCTATCAGACGATGCGCGAGATCCGGCGCCTGCCGGCATTTCGCGCCCTGCCCATCCTTGCGCTCACCGCCAAAGCGATGAAGGGCGACCGGGAAAAATGCCTCGAGGCGGGCGCGAGCGATTACATCGCGAAGCCCGTGGACACCGAACAATTGCTCTCCCTGCTCCGCGTCTGGCTGCACCGCTGAGCGCCCTTTTTCGCATGTCGACCCCTCCATCGATTGCCCCTTCCATGGGGACCTCCAGCGAGGCCGCGCCCGCGGTTTTGCTGGTGGATGACGATGCCCGGAATCTGCTCGCGCTGGAGAGCGTGCTGGAAGGCGGCCAGTTTCAGCTCAAGCAGGTGCAAACCGGGGACCAGGCGCTCCTCGCGCTGATGAATGAAGAGTTCGCCGCGATCGTGCTCGATGTGCAGATGCCGGACATGAGCGGGATCGAACTCGCGCGGCTGATCAAGCAGCGCAAACGCACCCAGCACATCCCGATCATCCTCCTGACCGCTCATTATCGGGAAGATGAACACGCCGTGCTCGGCTACGACGCCGGCGCGGTGGATTATTTGACCAAGCCGGTCAACCCGATCGTGCTGCGATCGAAGGTCAACGTGTTCGTGGAGCTCTTCCGGAAAACGCGCGCCCTCGCGGAGATGCATCGTGCGGCCCAAGCTGCCGAGGAGGCGCTGCGCCTGGCCAACGCGGAGCTCGAGGCCCGCAACGCCGCGCTGGAACGGGAGGCCGAAGAGCGCCAGCGCCGCATCCGCGCCGAATCGGCCCAGGCCGAAGCGGAAGAAGCGAACGCGGCCAAGGATCGCTTTCTGGCCATGCTCTCGCACGAACTGCGGACGCCGCTTTCCCCGATCATCCACGCGCTTTCGCTCCTGGAGGAGGACGCCTGCCCGCCGCATCTCCGCGAGACGATCGAGACCATCCGCCGCAATGTGCGGCTGGAAGCGCGCCTGATCGACGACCTGCTGGACATCGCGCGCGTCCGCAACGGCAAGATGCATCTCGATCTCCAAACGACGGACCTGCATCAGATTCTGCGCGAAGCGATGGAGATTTGCCGGTCCGAAATCACCAAACGAAAGATCGAGCTGACGGAGAAACTGGAGGCGACGGCCACCACCGTGCAGGGCGACGCCGCGCGATTGCAGCAGGTATTCTGGAATCTGCTGACGAACGCCACGAAGTTCACCCCGGAGGGCGGGGCCATCGCGATCCGAACCGCGGGACCGGATGCGTCCGGACAAATAACGGTCGAGATCAGCGACAACGGTGCGGGGATCGGCGCGGGAAAGATCGCCCGGATTTTCGAGGCATTCGAACAGGGCGGATCCACCGGCATGGCGGGTCTCGGGCTGGGGCTCGCGATCTGCAAAGCTTTGGTGGAGCGGCATGAGGGGAGCATCAAGGTGCGGAGCGTTGGGGAGGGCGAGGGTTCGACATTCACGGTGAGTCTTCCGGTCCGGATCGCATCCGCTGAGATCAAACCCGCGCCGCTGGCATCGCCTTCGGGAGGCTCCGGCCTGCGCGTTCTCCTCGTCGAAGACCACCGCGACACGCTGGAGACCTTGCGGCGTCTCTTGCTCCGGCGCGGTTATGTGGTCGAGGCCGCGGAGAGCGTCCAGGCGGCGCTCCGGGTGGGGGAAGGATATGAGTTCGATGTGCTCGTCTCCGACATTGGGCTGCCCGATGGGCGCGGCACCGACCTCGTGGAACAAATGGAGCAGCGCCGGCCGAAAGGCTCGTTCTTCGCGATCGCGATGAGCGGCTTTGGCACCGACGAAGATATTCGGCGCAGCCACCTTGCCGGCTTTGCCGACCATCTGACGAAGCCGGTCGAATTCATGGTCTTGCATGAAGCGATCATGCGCGTGCTGGCGGCTTCGCGAACCTCTGCCTCCGGGGTCCATTGAAGGCCTCGAGTCCTCCGCAAGCTCGCGGAACGGCAGTGCGTCTCGCGCCGCCGCGGGCTTCGGTCTCCCGCGCTCGATGAACGGCCCAGCCGGATCGCGGAAGGTGGCGATTTGCCAAAACGTTTACCGCTTTCCTTTTCTGGCGCTGGTCATTTTTTTCTCCGCTCACTCATCCTCTCACCCATGAACCGCCCCCTTTTTCAATCCGCGATTTCCATCGTCGTGACGTTCCTCCTGCTGGGCGCCGGTCTTTACCTGACCAGTGGCGCGACCGGCGAGGGCATGTTCATGCCGCATTCGCACTGCTATTTGTTTAATCGCGATCTGATGCTGCTGCACGGCGGATCGGACCTGTTGATCGGTCTTTCCTACGTGGCGATTTCCGCGACGCTGGTCTGGCTGGTCTATCAAGCGCGCCGCGAATTGCCTTTTCACTGGGTGATGCTCGCCTTCGCCATTTTCATCGTCGCCTGCGGCGCGACCCACCTGATGGAACTTTGGACGCTGAATGCGGCGCAGCCGAAATACTGGCTGTCCGGTTGGGTCAAGCTGGTCACGGCGATCGCTTCGCTGACCACCGCGGTGGTCGTGCCGCCGCTGATTCCGCGCATCCTGGGGATGATGGAAGCGGTGCGCCTCTCGGCCGAGCGCGGCGAAAAGCTGGAGCAAGCCTACCAGGACCTGAACGAGCTCTACGGGAAAGTCACGGAACTCGATCGGCTGAAGACCAATTTTTTCGCGAATGTCAGCCACGAGTTGCGCACGCCACTGGCGCTGATCCTCGCGCCGGTCGAGCGTTTGCTATCCTCCGTCCCGGATCCCGCCGCGCGGCGCGACCTGTCGGTCGTCCGCCGCAATGCGCTGCTCCTGCACAGACACGTCAACGATCTCCTCGATGTCTCGAAGCTCGAAGTCGGCAAGATGGAGCTGCATTACACCCGGCTCGATGTGGCGGCGCTGGCGCGGACGATTGCCGGTATCTTCGAGTCGGTCGTCGGGGAGCGCGGCATCCGCGTGGAGGTGCAGACGCCAGGCACGGCGGTGGCGGAAGTGGATGGCGAAAAGGTGCAGCGCGTGTTCATGAACCTGATTTCCAACGCCTTCAAATACGCGCCCGACGACAGCGCGGTGCGGCTGGCCCTGGCCGAGGATGGCGAGCATCTCACCTTCACCGTCGAGGACACGGGGCCGGGCGTGCCGGCGGAATTTCGGGCGACGATCTTCGAGCGTTTCCAGCAGGGTGATCGCGAAACGCAGCGGCGCTACGCCGGCACCGGACTGGGACTTTCGATCGTGAAGGAGTTTGTCGAGATGCATGGCGGCACGATCACCGTCGGCGAGACTGCGGGGGGCGGAGCTTCGTTCCGCGTGCGCCTGCCGCGCCGCGCGCCGCAGGGGGTGGAAGTCCAGGTATCGCCGTGGTCGAGCACCGACGCGGTGCTGCAACGCCTCGCCAATGCGCCGGCGCGGGAGCGCGTGGTGGAAGCGCCGATCCCCGGACCATCGCCGGAGCTGAATCGGCCGGAGATTCTCGTGGTCGAGGACAACGCGGACATGCGGGACTTCATCTGCCGTGTGCTCGAGCCGGAGGCGCAGACGCGCGCGGTGGAGAACGGTCAGGAAGCGCTCGCCGCCATGCAGGAGCGCGCGCCGGATCTGGTCGTCACCGACATGATGATGCCGGTGATGACGGGCGACGAACTGATCGCCGCGCTGCGCCGCGAAGAGCGCTGGCGCGACGTGCCCGTGATCCTGCTCACGGCCAGGGCGGACGAGGAACTCAAACTCAACCTGCTGGCCGAGGGCGCGCAGGATTATGTGATGAAGCCGTTCTCGATCGAGGAACTGCGCGCCCGGGTGCGCAATCAACTGCAGACCAAACTCACGCGCGACATGCTGCGGCGCGCCCTGGATTCGCGTTCGCAGGATCTCGCGGGCATGGTGCAGGAACTGGCTGCGGCCAGGACCGCGGCCGAGGCCGCCAACGCCGCGAAGGATGATTTCCTCGCCGTGCTCAGCCACGAACTCCGCACGCCGCTGACGCCGGCGCTGGCCGCCGCCTCCGCCCTGATGAGCGCTCCGCCGACGGACGCCGCCGAACTGCGCGAGTTGCTCGCGATCATCCGCCGCAACATCGAACTCGAAGTGCGGCTGGTCGACGACCTGCTCGATGTCACGCGGATCATCCGCGGCAAGATGCGGTTGCGCTCCGCGCCCGTCGATCTGCACTCCGTGCTCCGCGACGCCCTGGCGATGGCAGGCCCGGCGCTGGAGAAAAAGAACATCGCCACGGAGATCGATCTGGCGCCGGTCACGCCGCTGGTCCGGGGCGACGCCGCGCGCCTCACCCAAGTCTTTTCCAACCTGCTGACGAACGCCGCGAAATTCACTTCCGCCGGCGGGACCGTGACGCTCCGCAGCGTGCCGCAGGGCGACACCGTGCGCGTGGAGGTCACAGACACCGGCATCGGCATCGCGCCGGAAATCCTGCCGCAGATTTTCGATCCCTTCCGCCAGGGCGAAGTGGGAACGACGCGACGCTTCGGGGGGCTCGGGCTCGGGTTGAGCGTCGCGCGCGGGCTGGTGGAGGCGCACGACGGCACGATCGCCGCGCGGAGCGAAGGACACGGTCGCGGGGCGACGTTTGTCGTCGAACTCCCAGCGCTCGCCGAGGGAACCGTCGCGCCGGTAGCGCCGCCCACGCTCCCGGCGGCGGCCGAGACGTCACGAGCGCTGCGCGTGCTGCTCGTCGAAGATCACGAGGATACGCGCCACGTCCTCCACCGGCTCATGACCCGCTGGGGACATGAGGTGACCACTGCGGAAAATGTCGCTCACGCCTGGCGGGAACTGGGCGGGGAAAAAACCTTCGATCTGCTGCTGACCGATGTGGGGCTGCCGGACGGTTCCGGACTCCAGATCATCGAAAAATTGCGCGAGACCTCCAATGCGCCCGCGGTGGCGATGAGCGGCTTCGGCATGGAGAGCGATGTGGCCCGCGCCCACGCGGCGGGTTTCGTCGAGCACCTGACCAAGCCGGTCGCGGTGGAGAAACTGCGCGAGCTGCTCAGCCGATTTACGCGGTCGGTGTAGCAGGGCGGCGGCGCCGTCGGAACCGAAGATTTTGCCGCCGCTCGGGGTGTCGTTCGCACGCGGGCGGGACCGCGGGTGCGAATCCAGAGGATGAACAGCCGAGCTTCGACCGCGCGCGACGTGATCGCCGTCATCACGCTCAAAGGGAACATTCAGACGCAGGTCGAAGAGTCCACTTTGCACGGAATCCTCGAGGAATTGCCGGGCGTCCACGGCGTGGAATTCCCGGGCGACACGATCACGGTGCGCTTCGATCCTCAAACCATTGATCCGTGTCGTTTTGGGCGCGCGGTGCTCGGGGCGGGCTTCGTCGCCCGCGGTTTTGAGCTCATCCACCAAGGCTCGTCGCTGCCTGCGCACCCGCTCGACTTTTGACGTGCCTCGCCACGGTCGCGCCGCGCTATTCTTTCAAGAGCTCGGCACAGGCCGCTTCACAGCGCCGGCAGGCTTCGGCGCAGATGGCGCAGTGTTTCATGTGCGGCGCGTGTTTCTCGCACTCTGCGGCGCAGAGCCGGCAGGCGTGCGCGCAGGCCCGCAGCTGGGCGCCGACGAGCTCGCGATCGGTGGCGGTGATCCGGCTGACCACGCGGGCCGTGGCCCAGCAGATATCCGCGCAGTCGAGATCGGTGCGGATGCAGACGACTTGCTGCGCGACGTTTTCTTCACCGAGACAGGCGTCGGCGCAGGCGTTGCAGGCTTCGGCGCACGAGTAGCAGGCGGTGATGCACTCAACCGCGCGGGTGTGGTCGGAAGCGGGATCGAAGGGGTGTGCTTCGAACATTTGTTTGATGTAACTCATACCGTTGGGTTCGTGTGGGGCCGGGGAGGTGGGCCTGCCCCGAGGCGGGCGTCCGGGTTATCCCCGAGCGGCGGGATTCAGCGTCCAGCGTTTCGAGAAATCCGCCTGGGCGAGCGGCCGCGATACCAGGAGGTATGAAGCAATTGAGCCAAACACTCCGGGGCACGACTTCATTGACCGATTCCCGCAACGGCCCGAGCACTCTGGCGCAGGGCCGGGAAAAAGAATGCTGATACCGCGTCATCGTCCCAGCAGCGAGCAGCGTTGGTCGCGGACTCACCGACGCTGAATCTCCATGCCCGCCCCTCCCCCAGACGCTCCCCCAACCGACCACGAAGGATGGTGGAAACGCGAAAACGCCCTCATCCTGGTTCTGCTCAGCGCCACGGCGATCCTGCTCTTTCTGTGCTGGAAACTCGTGGAGCCTTTTCTCAGCCCGCTGGCCTGGGCCTTTGCGCTGTCCATCGTCGGGCATCCGCTGCACAGCTGGATGGAGCGGCGCATTGGCCGACCGGGCCTCGCGGCGGGACTTTCGGTGCTCGTGGTGGCGCTGCTCATCGTGGCGCCCGCGATCTTCGTCGGGCACAACGTGATCAAGGAAGCGACGACGGGATTCCAAGCCGTCCAGACCGGCCTGGAGTCTGGAAAGTGGCGCGAATACGTCGCGGACACACCGTGGCTGCGCGACGGGATCGCGACGCTTGAGCAACCGATCAACCTCGGCGGACAGATGCAGGGCATGGCGAAGGACGTGGGCACGCGCGTCGGCCAGTTGGTCAGCGGTTCCGCGTGGGCGCTGATGGAATTGCTGCTCACGCTCTTCGTGCTTTTCTACCTGCTCCGGGATCGCCATGCGGCGCTCGAGACGGTGCGTTCGCTGGTGCCGCTTTCCGAACGGGAAACGAGCGAGGTATTCAAGCGCGTCGCCGATACGATCCATGCGACGCTTTTCGGCACGCTGGTCGTGGCCGCGGTGCAGGGCGTCCTCGGCGGCCTGATGTTTTGGTGGCTCGGGTTGCCTGCGCCGATTCTCTGGGGCGTGGTGATGGGGCTGCTCGCGATCATTCCGGTGCTCGGCGCGTTCGTCATCTGGCTGCCGGCCGCGGTCTTCCTCGGGGTGAGCGGCGATTGGGGAAAAGCGGTGATCCTCATCGTGTGGGGAGCCGTTGTCGTCAGTCTTATCGATAATTTGCTTTACCCGATCCTCGTCGGGAAACGGCTGCGGATGCATACCGTGCCGGTCTTCTTCGCGATCCTCGGCGGAGTCGCGATTTTCGGGGCCGCCGGGCTGATCCTCGGGCCGGTCATCCTTGCGCTGACGGATGCAATCATCGAGATCTGGCGCCGCCGCACGTCCCACGGCAAAACGGCGGAAACCGCGCCTATT
>JBBQIZ010000179.1:0-9382 GCA_038325425.1 Chthoniobacterales bacterium | reverse complement strand
AGCCATGCGGATTTGCGCCACGCCATTTTCCAAGCCGTCAATCGGCGTCCGCAGTTGGCAAACGTCGCGTAAGCCGGAAAAGTAAAAACCCCAAGCCGGTCGGCTTGGGGTGGTGCTCACGAGAGGACTCGAACCTCCACGGGTTGCCCCATACGGTCCTGAGCCGTACGCGTCTGCCAATTCCGCCACGTGAGCTTTGACAACCTTGGTCACCGGTGAACCGGCGACGGGAGCGGCACCATAGGTCGCTCGGGAAATTGCGCAACGAGAAAAATCGCGCCTTTTAGCTGATGCGCATCGGCATCAGCACATACAGAAACGGGCTCTGGATTTTGATCACTCCGGGGCTCATTTCGTCGATCAGATCGAGATAAACTTCGTCGTTCGGCAGCGCGCGCAAAGGCGCCTGGAGGAACTCGGGATTGAAGGCGATCGAGAACTCGCGGCCTTTGTAGGCGACCGCCAGCGACTCGCGCGCTTCCCCCACGTCCGGAGTGTTCGCGGCGATCTCGATGTTGTTTTTCGTGAAGACGAGTTTCACCGAATTCGATTTCTCGCTCGAAAGGAGCGAAACGCGATGCACGGCATTGAGGAACAATTCGCGCTCGAGCGTAACTCGCTCCTTGGCCTCGCCGGGAATGACCTGCCGGTAGTTCGGATAATTCCCCTCAATGAGTTTCGAGGCGAGCAGCGTGTCGTTGATTTGAAAGGAGACCTGATTTTCGCCGACGCTCAAACGGACGTCGCCTTCGTCGCCGAGGAGGCGGCCAAGTTCCGTCACCGCCTTGGTCGGCACGATGATGTCCACTTCCTGGCTGCGCGGAAATTCGATCTCGAGATCGACCAGCGCGAGGCGCCGTCCGTCCGTCGCGACGAGTGTGAGTTTGTTTTCCTTGAACGAAAAGAGGATGCCGTTGAGCACGTAACGCGTCTCGTCGGTCGAAATCGCGTAGGAGGTTTTCTTCAGCGCATCGCGCAACGCCTGCTGCGGAATGGTGAAGGTGCGGGTGTCGTCGAATTTCGGCAGCGGCGGAAACTCTTCCTCGGGCAGTCCGAGGATCTTGAAGAAGCTCTGGCCGCAGCGAATCGAAGCGACGTTTTTGGAATCGACCTCGATCTGGATTTCCGCGGCGGGCAGTTCGCGAACGATGGTGGCGAGACGGCGCGCGGGCAGCGTGGTCGCGCCCGGTCGCTCGATCTGCGCGGTGATCCCGCCGCTCACGCCGACATCGAGATCGGTCGTAGTGAGGCGCACTTGATCGCCTTCGGCCTGGAGCAAAACGTTGGAGAGAATGGGGAGCGTCGTGCGGGTGCTGACCACATTTTGGACGGTCTGCAGACCCGCGAGGAGCTTCTCTTTGCTGACGCTAAATTTCATAGGGAATGGGAGCCGCTTTAGATGAATGATTGCCTTTGACGACGCAATCATTTTCCCCGCGGGAGCGCGCAATTGAGCGCGCCGGGCACGTCAACGCGTGAGTTGGCTGTCGAGGAAGGAAACGACTTGCCGGGTTCTTTCGTCTTTCACGATTTTTTCCCGCACGAGCCGATGCGCGTGCAAAACGGTGCCGTGATCGCGTCCGCCGAACGCCTCGCCGATTTCGCTGAGCGAAGTCTTCGTCAATTCGCGCGCGAGATACATCGCGATCTGCCGTGGAAAAGCGATGTTCGCCGGCCGCCGTTTGCTGGTCATGTCGGCGAGACGTACGTCGAAGTGCTCCGCCACGCGGCGCTGGATCTGGTCGATGGTAATCGCCCGCCGCGCTTCTTCGTGGAGGATGTCCTTGAGCAGGTGCTCGATTTTTTCCCGCGTCGGCACCTGTCCGTCGTTCAGTGAAACATAGGAAGCCACGCGCATCAGCGCGCCTTCCAGGCGGCGGACGTTGGTGCGAATGCGCTCGGCGAGAAACTGAATGATTTCGGCGTCGAGTTTGACGCCCATGGCCTGCGCCTTCTTGCCGAGAATGGCGAGCCGGGTCTCGGTATCCGGGGCCTGCAACTCCGCGGTGAGACCCCATTCGAATCGGGAGACGAGCCGCGTTTCGAGATTCGCGATTTCGGACGGCGGACGGTCGCTCGAGAGCACGATCTGTTTGTGGCCGTCGAAGAGCGTATTGAAGGTGTGGAAAAATTCCTCCTGCGTCCGGCCCTTGTCCGCGAGGAACTGGATGTCGTCGATCAGCAACACGTCGGCCTGGCGGTAGCGTTTGCGGAATTTGATCAGCGTATTGTTCTGAATCGCGTCGATGAACTCGTTCGTGAAGGCCTCGCTGGTGATGTAAACGACCTTCGACGCTTTCTTCTTTCCGAGGATGGCGTAGCCGATCGAGTGCATCAGGTGCGTTTTGCCGAGGCCCACGCCTCCATAGATGAAGAGCGGATTGTAAGTTTTGGCGGGTGCATCGGCGACGGCTTTGCAGGCCGCCTGCGCAAACTGATTGTTCGGCCCGACGACGAACGCCTCAAAGCTGTTGCGCGGGTTCATCCCACTCGCGCCACCGGCCTGCGGTTTGGGTTCCGGTTCTTCGATTTCCTCCACCGGCGGTTTACCGTTCGCTTTCAGGAAACTGAGGGGAGCGACTTCCACTTTCTCGCCGGCGAAGACGAACTTCACCTCGCGGCTGCTGCCGAGCGAGAGCATCGCCGAACTGCGCAGCAGGTTCAGGTAGTTGCTCTCAATCCAGAACTGAAAAATGTTGTTCGGGACCCGCAAAGTCAGCGCGCGGTCGTCGAGTTCCACAAGCTCGGTTTCCCGGAACCACCGGTCGTAAGTGTCGGTGCTGACCTCAGTTTTAATCTGGGCGGAAATACGGGCCCAGACCTCTTTCAAATCGGTCGATTTCAGGAATTTATCCACAGTGGGCAAAAGGTTTCTACTTTGAGGAACAGAAGGAAAGGCGGGTGAAAACGGCGCAGCCAAAAGAGAAAATTCAGAGTGACGCAACCCGGAAGCCCTCCGAGCGTATGCGTTGCATGTCACTGTTAATCAAACGGTTACGAATGCCATTAACGTGGAACATCGATACCATCAGGGCCGAGCCGCTCTCACCATGATCGAGCCCGCGAGAGAACTGCGGGAGGCAGAGAGCGATGAAGAAGGGTAGGTTGTTCACAAGTTATTCACAGGGGGTTTGCTTTCTTTCCGCCGTGCGGCGTGAGAGTAATTTTCTCGTCAAATCCGCTCAAGAAAATTAGCCCCGATCGGCCACATTTATTTCCTGTCGGGGTCGTTTTTTACATTGACCGTTCCCCCTTCCGCCGGGAGCCGCGTGCACGCTCACTTTGACAACTCCGGGAGCGGCGAAGGCCGTCCCAGCAAGGCTCCGCAGGCGAGAGTCACCAGCGTCGTCACCCGCGGAGGCCTGCTCGACTCTCAGGGAGTTCCGCGCAGCGGTTCGCTCCGGAGCGGCGCGATCGCCTTCAGCAAAATCTTCGAGTGGCGCGCGCTCGCCTCGTATTTCTCCCGGCGCGAGGGCGGCAACGCCTCGGGCGCCACTTCCTGAAAGCCTCCCTTTTGCTGAAAATAATTGAAGGCCTGAGTGGACAGCGCGAGCAGTTGGCGGGCTCCCTTTTCCACCGCGAGTTGTTCGGCAAAGGCCATCAGCTTGCGTCCGTAGCCCTCGCCTTCGTGGTCTTTGTGCACGTAGAGACAGGCCATTTCGGCGATCTGCTGCTCGGGATAAAGATGCAAGGCGACGCACCCGACGAGATTCCGATCGATTTCGAGCACCCAATAATCCTCAAGATGCGCGATGATGTCGGCGCGGGTGCGCTTGACCAACTCCTCGCTGTTCACCGATTGCCGAATCAGCGTCATCACCGCGCGGACGTCTTTTTTGAAGACCCGCCGGATCTGCTGATACTCGTTCGAGTAAACCATCGTGCCGATGCCGTCCTGGCTGAAGATCTCGCTGAGCAGCGCTTCGTCGCGCAAGCCGTTCAGCAAATGCACGCGCGCCACACCCAGGCGGCAGGCCCGTGCGGCGTGATCGAGCTTCGACAGAATGCCCGCGTCGAAGGCATCGCGCTTCTTTTTCACAAACTCCTCCGCCTCCAGAATCGAAAGCTGGCCAATCAATTCTCCCTCCACGTAAACGCCCTCGCTGGCCGAGAGGAAAAGAATCTTCATCGCCTGCATCGCCTCGGCCACTTCGATGGCGATGGCGTCGGAGTTGACGCGGAAGGTCTTGCCCTCGCCATCGTAGCCGATCGCCGGGATCAGCGGGATGATGCCTTCATTAAGAAAGAGATGGAGCGACTTCGTGTCCACGCGTTCGACGCGGCCGGTGTTGAGGAAATCCACGCCGCCGAGAATGCCGGCCGGGTGGGCGATAATGGCGTTCGAGTAAGCGGCGCGGAGATCAACCGCGGTGAGCCCTTGCATGATCTCGTTCATCACGTTGGTCACCGCTTCGAGGCTCACCTTGAGCGTCGCTTCGTCGGTGATGCCGGTGCCGTCCGAATTGGAAATGGCCACGCCGCGTGCCGCAGCCAATTGCGCGATTTGCAGACTTGCGCCATGCACGAGGATGACCTTGATGCTCAGCGACCGCAGCACCGCTATGTCGAGGAGGATGTTTGCAAAATTCGGCGAGGCAACGATCTCGCCGTCGATCGCCACCACGAAAATGCGCTCCCGGAAACGAGGGACGTATTGGAGGATACCGCGGAGGTCAGAAACTTTCATCAATCACGAACCGCGACGAAACGAAAATTCCGCCCGCGAGCAAAGCGGAAAACACGATCGAATCTCATCCGCCCAATCGACGCCTCAAATTCGATATCGCAGTAGATTTCCAACTTCACCCACCTGCATGAGCCTTGAGACCCATCGCATCTTGATCGCCGAAGACCATCACGTCTCCCGCCATCTCCTGGAACGCAACCTGCAAAATTGGGGTTTCGAAGTCGTCAGCGCGACCGACGGTGCGGCGGCCGCGGAGATCCTGGATACGCCGGGCGCACCTTCCATCGCGGTCCTCGACTGGATGATGCCGAAAATGGACGGCGCGGAGGTTTGCCGCCGCGTCCGGCAGCAGACCGACCGCCCCTACACCTACCTGCTGCTGCTCACCGCGAAGAGCCAGAAGGAGGAAATCGCCGCAGGTCTCGAAGCCGGCGCGGATGATTACGTCGTCAAACCTTTCGATCCCGATGAATTGCGCGCGCGGCTCAAGGTCGGCCAACGCGTGGTGGAACTCGAAAGAACCCTCGCCAAGCGAGTGAGCGATCTACAGGGGGCGCTGGACGATGTGAAAAAGCTCAAACGGCTTCTGCCCATCTGCATGTACTGCAAAAGCGTCCGCGACGATCAGGACTACTGGCGGCAGATCGACGAATACATTCACACCGAAACCGGCACCGACTTCTCCCACGGCATCTGCCCCTGCTGCATGGACAAGCTGGCCAAGGGTGATTTTTCGGGCTGAAGCCCGTCCGGATCAGAACTCCGGCTCGAGCTGGTCCAGATAACGGCCAATCGGCCCGCGCTGCCGCCGATCCTGCTCGTCCAGTTCATTGGCGGTCTTGAGATAGCTGTCGAAAACTCCGCTCTGCGACGGCATCTGCGTGGCCTCAAACCAATTCAAATAGTCCGCGACCTGCGTGGACTGCTGGCGCACGAGGCCGCGGTATTCCTCGACCTTGGCGAGTCGGTCGCCCAAGCCGCGAGCCTTGCCGCGCGCGAGTCGGGAGAAGATTTCCTCGTAGTCCGCGAGGACGGCGCGGTAGAGCACATTGGCCCGCGTGCTGAGCCCGACGATTTCCGCATGACGGCTATTCAGGACCGCGCTGCTCTTGGGCAACTTGAGGTACTGAGCATACTCGCCAACGGCGAATGTTTTCTTTTCGCCCGCCTTGTTGATCACCATCTCGAGTTGCAGCAGTGGCGCGAGCGCCCGTTCCGTCTCCTCGGCGGTCAGCCCCTGGTAACGATCTGCGGCGGCAAACCGCGCGAGGCTGAGCGTCCACCATTTTTGCAAATTGGGGCCCGCGCCGAGCGAGGGAAAATTCCGGGCAAGCAACGCCACCGGATCGCCGTCGCTGCGCGGCCAGTCGCGCACGAGCCGCGCCAGATCGGCCCGGCCGCCCGGCTGCGCGGTCAGCAAATCCAGCAGACACATCGCCAGCGCCCCATCCACCGCCAGCGCGGTCGGGCCGAGTTCGTCCGGCTTTGAGGCGAGGAAATTTTCGATGGGCGGCAATTTGTTCGTCTCGACGAGTTGCCGGAAAAGGGCGTTTTCCGCGCCCTGCTCGCGCCGGCGCGCCATCGCGTAAAGGCCTTCCACGATCCACCACGGCGGTTCCACGATCGGTTGCCCGGCATTCACTCCCGTCTGCCGGTAGGCGTATTCCAGCAGCACCGCGCGCAGCAGCAGCTTGTGCAGATTCACCGCCGACGGATCGTCGCCGATCTTCACCTGGATCTCGATCTTGAAGCCGGGCTGCGTCTCCGCCAGCCGCAACCGCGCGGGCGGTTCGCCGCGGTCGAGGTCGGTCGCGCGTTCAATCGTGATGACGACAGGCGCTCTCCAGAAATCGCTCTCGCCCAGGATCTGCAGGACGTCCGACTTAGCCGTCTCGGCAAAGCTGGCCACGCGCTGCCGCACCCGCACGTCCTCGCTATAGACGACGAATTGTTTGCTCCCGCTCTCGCTGCGCGCGCGGAGATCGATCGCCTGCCCCGGTAAACCGCCCGCCGCCAGCGCGCAGGCGGCCAGCCAGAGCGGCATCTTCATCGCGCCGCGGCGGCCCCTTTGGTGATCAGGTCCACGCGCTCTTTCTCGACACGAATGCTCTGCATCCGCTCCATCTGCTTGCGCTCGCGCTGGAGGGCCGTGGCCAGGCTTTTAAAGGCCGGCTCGGCGTAGCGCATGATTTGCGGATGCACCCCCAGCCGTCCGAAATTTCCGCCGACGACGGTTGAAGTGAATTTTCCGTTCTTCACCTCGAGGTAATATTCGACGCCCGAAAAGACCGGATACCCCCAGACCGAATTCTCCGAGCTGAGGCGCAGCGCTCCGGGTCGCAGATTCACAAAAGCACGCGTGAACTGGACGCCGGGGATCATGCCTTCCTTCGATTTTAGCATCTGCTTCAGGTACTGGTTCACCTCATCCTCGGTGAACGAAAGTGCGCGCGGGCTCGGCGATTCCAGCGCCTCCATCATGTCGCTGCTGACCAGCCGCATCGTCGGCGTCTTCTTGGGATCGGGCACGCCATCCGGGGCTTGGGCAAAGAGAATGATCGCGGCCGCAATGACCCCGTAAATCAGCACCTGAAAAAACGTCTTCAACTCTCGCAAGAACCAGCCCGCCTGCGGGTTGGTCATCCGCGAGATGCGTTTCCGGGCCTTTTCCGGCGACTCTCCTTTTTTCCCCTCGGATTTTGGCAAAAGCGAGCGGTCGAGTTTCGAGCCGCAGTTGTGACAATAAACGCGCTCCGGTTCATTGAGATAACCGCACTGCTCACACGGGAGATTCGCGGTGGAAGAAGGATTCGTGGGCATGGCTAGTCGTTCTTCTTTTTCGCCGCCGGCTTCGGCTTTTCGGTCGCGGCGGGCTTGGCCTCGGTCTTCTTCGCATCGCCGGTCTTCTTCTCACCCGCCGCCTCGCTCCGCGCCGTGGATTCGCTTTTCGCCGAGGCCTTGTAGCCCTCGCTCCGGTAGTCAGTGATGTAAAAGCCCGATCCTTTGAAAATCAGTCCGGCACCCGTGCCCAGTTGCCGTTTCACACGTCCTTTTCCCCAGGTTTTCCGTTGGCACAATTCCTTGGGACACTCGGTCAGCACCGGGTCCTTCATGGATTGATAGCAATCGAACGATTTCTTACATTTCTCGCACTTATATTCGTAGGTCGGCATGCAGGGACATTCCTCTGGGAAAAGAGGGCATCCTATACCAGAGCGAGTCGCGTGCCGCAACGGATTGTTCCCCAGCCCATTGCGCCCTTGACGCTTCAGAGGAGTGCCCCTTTATTTCCGACCTTTGAAAAATCTCGCGTCGATGCCTCGAATTCTCGGACTGCTCTTACTTGCCGCTCTTTTTGTCACCGGCTGCGCCAGCGATCCGCGCGCCCGCAACGACGCCGATTATCTCGGCGGCTTCCAGCGGGAAGCGCACCCGCAGCGCGCCAACTTCGACAACGTTTCCTATTGGGACGGCGACGGAATTTCCGGCGCGCCTTCCATCCGCATCAGCCTCGGCGAACAGCGCGCCTATTTCTACAAAGGCGGCGAACTCGTCGGCATCTCGGTGATCTCCAGCGGCCGCGAAGAGTTTGGCACCACGACCGGCAGCTTCAAAATCACCCAGAAAAGCCGCGATCATAAATCGAATCTCTACGGCAACTACGTCGATGCGCAGACCGGCGCGATCGTGATGAAGGACATCTCAGTGAAAAAGGACAAGCAACCGCCCGGCACGGTTTACGATGGCGCGAGCATGCCTTATTTCATGCGCGTCGTCGGCGGCATCGGCATGCACGAAGGTTTCCTGCCCGGCTATGCCGCCTCCCACGGCTGTATCCGCATGCCCGGCTTCATGGCGGCGAAGTTTTTCGAGAACGTGGAAAAGGGCACGCCGGTATCGGTGACGCATTGATCCCGTGACCGTTCCGGAAATCTCCGTGGTCGAGGCGCAGCGCCTCCTGAGCGCGCCGCAACCGCCGCGCTTGATCGATGTCCGCGAGGCCGACGAGTTCGAACGAGCCCGCATTCCCGGGGCCGAGTTGCTGGCGCTTTCCCAATGGCCGGCGGTCGCCGCCGAGAAGCTGACCGATCCTGCCCAACCGCTGTTCGTGATTTGCCACCACGGCATGCGTTCCGCGCGCGCCGCGGAATTTCTCCTGCGCAACGGCTTCGCCAATGTGACCAACGTAGGCGGCGGAATCGACGCCTGGTCGGCGGAAATCGACCCGACGATTCCGCGCTACTGATACCATCTCTCGCAAAGAACCTGACAGTGAGCACCGGGCCGCCGTCATTTCCTCTGCGGCCCTTTGCATGCTCCGCGCCTCTGCGGTAGAGGGTAGGCTGAGTTTTACCGCAGAGGCGCAAAGAACGCAGAGGGCCGCAGAGTGTCCGATTGATTCTGGGAGATGGTATGACTCATTTCAGCAGCTTGCTGACCAGCGCGGACACCGCTTCGTCCGCCGCTTTCCGCGCCGCTTCCCCCGCGCAATTGGTCGCGGCGACGAAGACCGCATCGCGGGCCGGTGCGATCCAGATCACGACGTAGAACATGGTGTTCGATCCGGCGTGCGTCAGCGCGTTGCCGCCCGCCCAGCCGCGCGGCGTGACGATCCATCCCGCCGCATAATCCTGTCCCTCCGCGGGCGTGTGCAGCTTCACAAAACTTTCGCGTTTCAAAAACATCGTCCCCAGC
>JBBQIZ010000178.1:0-9435 GCA_038325425.1 Chthoniobacterales bacterium | reverse complement strand
TCGATCCGCACATCGGGCCGCCGCCACTGCAACTGCCGCGCGCGGCGCACGCTGCTCGTCCCGAGAATCGCGCCCGGCGGCAGATCCCGCAACGTGCGGGGTTCCTTGGTGATGAGCACATCGGCGGTCGGCGCGCGTTCGAGGACGGCGGTCACGTCGAGGCCGGGCGGATTGTGTCCCGGCAAATCCTTCAAGCTGTGGACCGCCACGTCGATCGCCCCGCTGAGCAGCGCGTCTTCGAGTTCCTTAGTGAAGAGCCCTTTGCCGCCCGCTTCGTTCGCGCGGATCAGGCTGAGATCGAGCTTCACATCGCCGCGCGTGACGAAGACTTTTTGCTCCACCGGCATCCCGGGGAACACCGCGGACAAAGCTTTCGCGGTCAATTCCGCCTGGGCGAGGGCGAGCGCGGAACCGCGGGTGCCGAGGATGAGCGAATTCAACTCTGCCCTCCCGAAACCGCCGCCGAATACCGCACCCCCGCCTGTGTCCAGCCGCCGGCCAGCCATTCGGAAAATTCGATGACATGCCGCTCGATCATCTGCTCGCAAATCACGAGCTCCTGCTTGCGAATGCTCATCGATTGGTCGGCGATGGCCTGGAGGGCGTCGATGTCATAAAGATACACGCCGTCGAGCTTGTTCACCGCGGGCTCGATGTCGCGCGGCACGGCGAGATCGATGCAAAAAAGCGGGCGATCCGGCCGGGTGCGCATGATCGGCGCGAGCTGCGCCGCGGTCAGCACGTGGTGTGGCGCGGCCGTCGAGCCGATGAGGATATCCACGTCGTGAAACTCCCGCGGCCATTCGTCGAAATGCACCGCCTTGCCCTTCATCTTCGCGGCGAGGGCGACAGCGCGGTCGTAGGAGCGGTTGGCCACGAAGATCGAATGCACGCCGCGGGCCGAGAGCGCACCGGCGGTCAGTTCGCTCATCTCGCCGGCGCCGAGGATCATGACGTGACAGTTGGCGAGGCGGCCGAAGATTTTCTCCGCGAGTTCGACGGCGACGGAGCCCACGCTGACGGCGCCGCGGGTGATGTTCGTCTTCGTCCGCACTTCCTTGGCCACGTTAAAGGCGCGCTGAAAGAGCTTGTTCAGATGCTTCGAGGTCGCCCCGGCGCCGCTCGCCGCAGCGTAGGCTTTCTTCACCTGGCCGAGAATTTCCGTCTCGCCGAGCACCATCGACTCCAGCCCGCAGGCCACCCGGAATACGTGCCGGATCGCGCCCGCGGTCGGCAGCCGGAAAAAGGCCTCGCTTTCCGGCACCGCGAAACGCGTCCCGACAAAATCATGCACCGCGGCAAAACCCGCACCGACATCCTCGGCGGCGAGATAAAATTCCACCCGGTTGCAGGTCGAAACGACGACCGCTTCGGCCACGCCCGGCGTCGCCCGGAGCTGCGCCGCGACGGCCGGGACTTCGCCCTCGGGAATGGCAAATTTTTCCCGCAGTTCGACGGGCGCGGTGTGATGACTGAGGCCGAGGCAGAGGATTTCCATGGCGTCAGTGGCCCCCCGGTTCGGTGATGAAAGTGATGCCCGAGAGCGTGACCAGCGCCACGCTGAAGGCCACGACCGACAGCCACGCCACTTTGCGCGGGCTCAGCCGGTGCCCTTTGCTGAGCGCGAGGATCCCCCCGTAGAGCGCCCAGACGCCGAGCGACCACGCCACTTTGCTGGCGTGCGACTGCCAGTTTCCGACCATGAAACCGGCACCGATCCCGACCGCCAGGAGCGCGAAACCGGTGAAAATCAGCCGGCCATTGGCCACGGCGAGATCGCGGATCGGCGGCAGATGGTAAAAGATCGAGTGGATGTGGTGGGTCTTCAGTTGGCGCTCCTGGGCGAGATACATTACGCCCGCCACGCCCGCGAGGGCGAACGCTCCGTAGGCCAGAATGGAAATGGCCGCGTGCAGTTCCATCCACGGATTGACCGGCAGATCGACCCGGACCGGCGCATCCCGGAGCAGGAGCAGCGCAAGCACCTGCAGCCCAAACGCCAGCGGCGAAGTGAACGCGCCCAGCAGCGAAAGCCGGTAGGTCGGGCCGATGAGCAGGTAAAAGATCACCACCGCCCAGCTCAGGAAGATGAGCACCTCAAAAAGACTGGTCAGCGGACAGCGCCCGACCTGCTGCCCACGCAGGTAGAGGAACCCGGTCTGGCAGGCGAACCCCGTGAGGATGGCGAAGAAATTCAGCCGCGAATGCTGGTAAACGCGGGCCCCCAAGGCATGCATCGTGTACGCAAAGCCAAAGAGAAAACAGAAGGTGGAGATAACCAGCAGCAGGCGATCCATGAAGGGTGGGGATGGGAGATATATCGGCGCGTCAACGGTTTGGCAAACGCCGGGACAGCCGGCGGCCTGGCAATTCCGGCACATTTCCGCCGTTCCCACCTGGCGCGGCGCTTGTTTTTCTTCTGTCCGTTTGCCACAACCCTGCCCCATGCCTTCCGAATCCGACCTTCAGTTGCTGCGTGCCGGTGTCCGGGACGTGCCCGATTTCCCCAAACCGGGCATTCTCTTCAAAGACATCACCCCGGTGCTCTCCGATGCCGCACTCTTTCGGATCGCGATCGATTGCTTTGCCGAGGCCACCCTGGCGGCGGGCGCGGAAAAGGTCGTCGGGATCGATGCGCGCGGTTTCCTTTTCGGCGCCGCCGTAGCCTACAAATTGGGCCTCGGTTTTGTGCCCGTGCGGAAGAAAGGCAAGCTGCCCTTTCAGTGTGAAAGCGCCGCTTACACTCTGGAATACGGCGAAGCGGTCGTGGAAATGCACAACGACGCGCTCCGCCCCGGCGAGCGGGTGGTGCTGATCGACGACCTGCTGGCCACCGGCGGCACGGCGGCCGCGGCGATCAAACTCATCGAGAAAATGGGCGGGGTGCTGCTCGAGGCGCAGTTCCTCATCGAACTCGATTTCCTCCACGGCCGGAGCAAACTCCCGACCGCTCAGGTGCGGTCTTTTCTGCGCTTCTGACGCCTCGGGAACGACGCTTATCACTTTCGGCGGAAACGGTCCGCTGACGGATGTGGGCACGCCATTAGCTGAAACAGGGGGGTATCCCCATGGTTTCGCGTTCGTCCTCCGACAACTTCCCTACTATCGGCCGCCTGCGCCGCTGGTTGGCGGCGGAAGACGGCCTGGCGTCCCGCCACCTCAGTTCGTCGGTGTTGGGAGTCGTGGTAATTCTCATACTTGCTGTAATTTTTCTCACTCTGGCCATCCGGGAGCATGCCGCCCACGACACCCGCGCCCTCGAATACGCCGTCCAGCGGGCCGCTTCCTCGGCGGAAATCGACCTCGCGTCGGTTGAAACCGCCCGCCGCACTTTTCTTCTGACCGGCGAGGCGCTGCGGCGGCAGCAATTCGAGCGCCGCCGCGATTCGTTCCAAGTGCATCTTTCCTCGCTCATTCCTCTTCTCCGGGAAGATCCCGAGCGCCGCGCGGCGGTGCTGCAGATCCATGCGGAATTTAAACAGTGGCTGCGCGACGTGGCCGGTCCGGAGATCGCGCTCCGCCAGGGAAAACGCACCGCGCCAGCCGCCGCGCGGCCCGCGGCGAATCAGGGGTCGCACGATCAAATCCGCGGGGACCTGAGCCGCTTTGCCCGCGACTCCCAGAGGCGGCTCGATTCGCTCGTCGAAATGATCCGCTGGCGGCGGATGCTCCAGACCTGCGGTTTCGCCCTGCTCAGCGCGCTGGCGATAAGTTTCCTCGTGGCTTCGAGCTGGCGCAGCTACCGCGCCTTTCGCGCTCATTTGCAGAAAGCCGACGCCGCCACCGCCCAGAACCGCGCGATCATCGACAACACCCTCGACGGCGTGATCACGGTGGACGAGCGCGGCCTGATCCAATCGCTCAATCCGGCGGCGGAGCGGATGTTTCTGCAAACGGCTACGGACGTCATCGGACAGAACGTTTCGCTCCTCGTGCCGGAGCGGCTTTTTCTCCTCGACGTGTCGAACACCGGTCGCGGCGCAGTCATGGCGGTTGGCCAGCGGCAGGGCTACTTTTCGTTTCCGATCGAGATTTCGTTGAGCAGCATGGAAGTCGCGGGGCGCCGGCAGTTTGTCGCCATCGTGCGCGACGTCAGCGAGCGGCAGAAAAGCGAGGACACCCTGCGACAGATCAGCATCGGCGTCTCGACGACCACCGGGGAGGAATTCCTGCGCTCGCTCCTCAAGCAACTCTCCAAGGCGTTGCACAACGATTTTGCATTCCTCGTCGAACTGAACGGCAGCGACCCGGACGGCATCACCTCGCTGACCATCGCCGAGCAGGGCAACATCATCCGCAACAGCCACTGCGACCTGACGAACACGGCATTCGCCGAATCCATGGCCAAGGGATTCCGCACCCATCTCGGCGGCGTGCGCAGGAAATTCAGCGAGGACAAAACGCTTCACGAACTGGCCATCGAAAGTTTCATCGGCGCGCCGCTCATCGACCACCGCGGGCGGACGATCGGCCTGATCGGCGTGCTCGATCGCAAGCCGCTGACCGACACCCAAATCACGGAATCGACCCTGCAGATTTTCGCCGCCCGCGCCGCCGCCGAGATCGAGCGCAAACGCTCGGAAGAAGCGCTCGCCGCCGAGAAAGAGCGGCTCGCGGTGACCATGCGTTCGATCGCCGACGGCTTCATCACGATCGACAACAGCGGCAGCGTGCTCATGCTCAACGCCGTGGCCGAGCATCTCACCGGCTGGTCGCAGGAGGAAGGCAAAGGCCAACCGCTGGGCACCGTTTTCCGCATCGTGAATGAGCGCAACCGCAAGAGCTGTGCGCACGCCATCCAGCGCATCGTCGAGGCCGGCATCGCCGAAGGACTCGAGGGCCCGGCGCTGATGATCTCCCGCGACGGCACGGAGCGGCTCATCGAAAGCAACGCCGCACCCATCCGCGACCGCTCCTCCGGGCGGCTCGGTGCGGTCGTCGTTTTCCGCGACGTCACCGAAAAGCGGCGCATGGATGAAGAGCGGCAAAAGGCCGACAAGCTCGAATCGCTCGGCGTCGTCGCCGGCGGCATCGCGCACGACTTTAACAATCTGCTCACCGCCATCCTCGGCAACCTCTCGCTCGCCCTGCTCACGCCCGATCTCGACCAGGTCGCCGGCGAGCGGATGGCCGCCGCCAAACGCGCGACCAACCGCGCCCAGGAACTCGCCCAGCAACTCCTGACCTTTGCCAAGGGCGGCGCGCCGATCAAACAAACTGCGGCCATCCAGCAGCTCCTGCGCGACACGCTCAGCCTGACGCTCCACGGCTCGAAGGTGCATAGCGAACTCCACCTCGACGACGACCTCTGGCCGGTGGACATCGACCCGGGCCAGATCAGCCAGGTGATCAACAACATCGCGATCAACGCCGACCAGGCCATGCCCGCGGGCGGGATCTTGCGCGTCCACGCGGAAAACTTCGAACTCCCGACGAACAGCGTGAGCTTGGGATTGCGCGCCGGCCGCTGGGTGCGGATTGCCATTCAGGATCAGGGCCTCGGCATTCCCGAGGAATACGTGAAAAAGATCTTCGATCCGTATTTCACCACCAAACCGAAAGGCAGCGGCCTCGGCCTGGCCACCGCCTATTCGATCATCAAGAACCATCACGGCGTCATCGCCGTCGATTCCCGGCCCGGCGAAGGCTCCACCTTCACCATCTGCCTGCCCGCTTCCGAAAAAGAACTCAGCGCACCGACCGTGGCGCCGGTGCCGCTGGCCGCCGGTTCACCGCGCGTCCTCGTGCTCGATGATGAAGAAGCGATCTGCATGCTCGTGACCTGCGCGCTCGAGCCGCTCGGCTACGAAGTCACCGAAACGAACGACGGCCAGCAGGCCATCGCCGCCTACGAACGGGCCATGCAGGACGGCCGGCCCTACGATCTTTTCATCTCCGATCTCACCATCCCCGGCGGCATGGGCGGACAGGAAACGATCAAGCGCCTGCACGCCATCGACCCCAATATCCGCGCCATCGTTTCCAGCGGCTACGCCAACGATCCGGTCATGAGCCGGCACCAGGAGTACGGCTTCTGCGGCATGATCGCGAAGCCCTACGAGATCGACGCCCTCGGGCGAAAAGTCGCCGAAGTCATCGCCCTGCCACGCCAGCCGCAGCTCATCTTCCACGACTTCGAGCGCAAGACGGCATAGGACGCGTCGGCTTGACGAGCGGGATCGTCTTCGCGCCTGGCCGGGGCGATGACGCCGCCGGAATGCGCTGGCGCGGCGGAGGTCATCGCGCATGAGGCGATGCCCATGGATTCGCGGTGCCGGACCCCCGCGACCTTGCGGCCACCCAGCCGGGCACGCGTATTACGAATTCGCGCTCTTGGCCACGCGACCCCGCCGCCGCGACCACAGCCCGCCAAACGCCAGCCCTCCGCACATCAGCAAGCCCACGGTGCCAGCCTCGGGAATGGTCGCCGTCTGGCCTGCGAAATTCGTCGGTGTGGCCTGCGCATTGATCGAGAAGGCCGTTGCCGCGTTGTCCCCGATCACGGCGTTGAGCGACATGACACCATTCAGCGGCAGGGAAGAGAGGTTCACGATGTCGGTGCCGTTGGCAAAGTTGAGGCGTTTGTTGGCAAAACCACCACTCACCGTGAGGAAATTCGCAGGGAGGACGAAGTCGGGCGTGACCGCGTAAAGGGTGGAGAGATTCGCGGTGCCGATGAGATAAGTCTTGTTCGCAGTCGGCGACGGGCCGTTGCCGGAAAAGGTGAAGGTATCCAGCGTGGACACTGGGCTGGCCACCTCGAGGCGAATCGACTGGCCGCCGACGACCTGCTGCGAATTAGAGGCGGTGAACAGTTCGATGAACTGAACGGAGCCATCCGCGTTCGAATAAACTTCCTGAATGTCGAATAAATGAAATGACGCGTGCGCCGATACTTCGGTCAGCGCGAACGAAAGGGCGATTGAGGCAGCGGTGCGTAGTTTCATCGGCGGTGCGCGGATACTCCTTCACATCGACGCCGATGCAAACAGTATATGCGGTGCGGCGCGAACCCGGTCGGCGCGTGTCTGCGTCGGGCATGACTTTCCGCCGCACTCAACTCCCGCTGCTCCTCGCCGCCGCCGTGGGTTTGCCGTGAGTTTACTCTGGGACTTTTCGAGTGTGCTCGCGCTGATCGCCGTCGTGACGCTGCCCGCCACCCCCGCCAACCGTCAGCACTCCGCGACGTTTTCACAACGCCGGCGACCTGGTCGAAAACCGCGTGCCTTCCCTGCGCTTCAGCGTCTTCGCGCCGCACGGGCAAACCGCTGCGCTCCCGCGTCCCGGACCGGTGACTACCGCGGGTGGATGCAAGTCCGCGTGCAAGGACGCGTCGTGACCGGCGTGTTCGAGGTGCGGGTGAAAAGCGCGTACTGCCAACGAACGCGCCGGCGCTTACGCTCGCGACAGTTTCTCCCAAGCCGCGCGCTGCTCGGGCGTGACATCGGTCGGCAGGACCACCACGAGACGCACGTAAAAATCGCCGCGCGCGCTCGCGCCCGTCGGCAGGCCGCGGCCTTTGATCCGGAATTTTTTTCCCGATTGCGAACACTCCGGAACCTTCAGCCGCACCGACCCGTCCGGAGTCGGCACGCTGGCCGTGCCGCCGAGCACCGCCGTCCAGGCCGGCACCTCGTAGTCGTAAATCAGATCGCTGCCGTCAATCCGGTAGTCGGGATGTTTTTCAAAACGCACCACGAGATACAAATCCCCCGCCGGACCGCGTCGTCCCGCCGCCTCGCCCTGTCCCGCCAGCCGAATCTTCTGGCCCTCGCGCACGCCTTTGGGAATCCGCACCTCATACGTCTCGACCTGCGAACGACCGTCGCGGCGAAACGAAATCTTCTTCTTCGCGCCGTGCAGCGCCTCCTCGATCGTGACCAGCAAGTCGGCCTCGATGTCGCTGCCGCGATCCGTCGCTCCGCCCGCGCCAGGAAAGCCCGCACCGCGCGAGGCGCCGCCGCTGAAGAACTGCTCGAAAAAATCCGAGAAGCCGGTTCCACCAAAACTCGTCCCTTCGCCGAACCCGCCCGGTCGTCCGCCCCGCCCCCAGCCCTGCTCCCCGGGCGGTCCACCGGGCCGGTCCCAATCCGCGCCCAATTCATCGTAGCGTTTGCGTTTCTCGGCATCGCCGAGCACCTCGTAGGCTTCGTTGATCTCCTTAAACTTCGATTCGGCCGTCTTCTTGTCCTTGGCCACATCGGGATGATGCTCCCGCGCCAGTTTCCGGAACGCTTTGCGAATCTCGTCGTGCGTCGCACTCTTGGCGACGCCGAGTGTCGCATAATAGTCCTTATAGCCAGCGAACGGAGGAGACTGCTTCATGTGGATGGAGGACGTTCTGCGTGGGCGCGTGGCATTTTGCGGAGCATACAACATCCGGACGGCCCGCCAAGTCGCCTGTCGGCTGGCGGCGGAATTTCCGTGCGGAACTCTGCGATTGCGGGAATTCCGAACCGCCATAAAGTCCGCGGCATCATGCGCAGTGCGAAAACGCTGAATTTCTCGGAGCCTGCCGTGCCGGATTCAGCGTCCCTTCAGCGCGGTGACTTGAAAGCCGGGGTGGCGAAATTGGCAGACGCGCCAGACTTAGGATCAGGAAAAACGACGTTTCAGCGCATCACATGGCGCCTCAATTCAGATCGTTTATTCCTTATATACAGAGGATTTTGACTCTGAATCCTGTAGCGCTCAGGACGTGAGAGAAATACATCCAAGTAGCACAAAAGTAGCACAGCGCTCGGAGATCCGATCTACTGTGCCGACTCAAGGGGAAAGGGGTCTCGCCGAGGACCTGCGGGCACCGATTACACGGTGACCGGCGGAAACTAAATCCAAGGCTGTCTGACCCTCAGTCAATTTCGGTGATTGTCCTTGAGCCGCCGGCGCAGTGGAATTTATCTCCTCCGACATGAAGCGTTTCCCCGCGGTGGTCCGACCTAGTGTACGTGCCCAGCGGTCCGCGGGTCTGCATTCCCGGCCACCGCTGGAGCGGATGATGCGCCTTCACGAAAAGCTCCGGGCCGGCGCCTTTCCCAACTGCCGGAAGCTGGCCGACGAATTGGAGGTTTCGACCAAGACCATCCAGCGGGACATCGACTTCATGCGGGACCGGCTCGGCCTGCCGATCGAATACGACCAGCTCCACTTCGGCTTCGTTTACACCGAACCCGTCACCAGCTTCCCGAGCATCGAGGTGTCCGAAGGCGAAGTGATCGCGCTCTTCGTCGCGCAGAAGGCCCTGGAGCAGTATCGGGGCACCTCCTTTGAAAAGCCGTTGCGGACGGCCTTCGAGAAAATCACCGAAGGGCTCAAGGACCGGATTGGCTTCCAGTGGGGCGACGTGGACTCCTCAATTTCATTCCGCGGGTTGGGGACGAGCGTCGCGGACCTGGAGTTATTCGAAACCGTCAGCCGGGCAGTCCTCGACTCCCA
>JBBQIZ010000177.1:0-9544 GCA_038325425.1 Chthoniobacterales bacterium | reverse complement strand
TGCGCAAGGACTACGGGAGCTGGGAACTGAGCGCCGACCGCGCCAATGCCTCCCGGCGGGCGCTGCAATTCTACGCCGTCGATGCCAAGCTCATCGAGCGCGTCGCGGGTTTCGGCGACACCGTGCCGCTGCCGCGCACCGCACCGGAGGCGGAAGCCAACGAGCGCATGACGATCAGTCTTTCGGCCCGGCAACGCTCGCTCAAACGCGACGCCGTGACCAAAGCCTTTGCCGACAAGAAAGCCGAATCCATCACCGCTCCATGAAAAGTTTCCTCGAAGGTCGTCAGGTAGTCGCACGCAATGGCTCGCCCGCGGATCGCTCCAGCAGTCAATTGCCGAACTTCCGCCAGGCGCCGACGGATTCGCGCGTGGTGGTGCTGGCCGGACATTCCGCCGCGCCCAGCGCCGAGCACGGCGAGAAGAAGATCGAAACGGTGGAGGTCGAGGGCGTCATCCAGAAGATCATTGTGACGTGCGGCTGCGGCGAGACGATCGAGGTGCATTGTGGTTATTGAACCGTCATTCAGCGGGCAGTTTTTTCCGCCAGACGCGGCATTTCTTGCAGTACGCCGACGGGCGAAAAGGGCAGCGGTCGTCGTTTTTCAGAGGAAAGCGTGGGTGGCACACCCGCTGCTAAGGAGGCGCGCATGATCTCAGGCATCTATCAAGGCGCATCCGCCATGAGCGCCCTCGAACGCTGGCAAACAGCGATCACCGGCAACCTCGCGTCGGGATCTGTGGCCGGGTTCAAAAAGGACGAAACTTCGTTTTCCGCCGCCATGGTCGGCAGCAGCCGGGTGGGCTCCAGCGCGTTGTCCGGGGAAATCCAGCGCTACATGCCGCAGGCCAGCACTCGCGTGGGCGATGGACAAGGCGCGCTGCGGCAGACCGGCAAGGACCTGGATTTTGCGGTTCAGGGGCCAGGCTACTTTCAAATCCGGACGCCGGACGGCAGCATGGCCTACACGCGCAACGGAGAGTTCCACGTCGATGCCACCGGCAAGCTGGCGAACAAGCAGGGGCTCGAAGTGCTCAGCGATGCCGGTCCGATCAATGTGGACATCCGGCTCGGGCCGTTGAGCGTCGGCCGCACCGGCGAAATCGCGCAGGGCGATAACATCCTCGGCAAACTCGGCATTTTCGATCTGGCCAAGACCGGGCCGCTGCAGCGCACGGGCGATGGGCTGCTCGTTTCTGCCCAAGGCGCCACCCCGGAGCGCGTGGCCAATCCCGAGGTCATGCAGGGCTACATCGAGGAAAGCAACGTCGTCCCCCTGCAGGAAATGGTGAACCTCATCTCCGTCTCCCGCGCTTACGAAGTCTCGCAAAAACTCATCACTTCCATCGACCAAACGACGCGCTCCGCCATCGAAACGCTGGGCGAACCCTAACCCTGAAAGATCCCGACCATGTTGCTCTCACTTAACTCCGGCGCCACCGGCATGCAGGCGCAGCAGCTCAATCTCAACACGATCTCGAACAACCTCGCGAACGTGAACACCACCGGCTTCAAGCGCAGCAAGATCGAGTTCCAGGACTTGATTTACCAAAAGCCGCGTGCTGTCGGGACCGAAGCCGGCGGCGGAGAACTGGTGCCGACCGGGGTGGAGATGGGCAACGGCAGCCGGGTTGTTTCCACGGCGAAAATCTTTACCCAGGGCCAGCTCAACCAGACCGGAGAAAAATACGATGTCGCGATTCAGGGCGACGGTTTCTTTGAAGTCCAGCGCCCGGACGGCACCTCGGCTTACACCCGCGATGGCGCGCTGAAAGTCTCCGCGGACGGCAAGGTCGTGACCAGCGATGGACTGCCGCTGCTCAGCAATTTTCAGCCGATCACGGCCGGCGCGACGGATGTCTCCATCTCCTCGACCGGCGATGTCACGGTGGTTTCGGCGAGCGGGAATCAAAGCTTCCGGGTGCAACTCGTGCGCTTCAACAATCCGAGCGGCCTGCGCAGCCTCGGGGGCAACCTTTACGAAGAGACGCCGGCCAGCGGGACGCCGGCGCAGGGCAATCCGGGCGAGGATGGCTACGGCACGCTGAGCCAGGGTTATCTCGAAGGTTCGAACGTCAATGTGGTCGAGGAAATGGTCAACATGATCACCGCGCAGCGGGCCTACGAAATCAACTCGAAGTCCATCCAGACCTCGGACGAGATGCTCCAGCGCATCGCCCAACTCAAACAATGATCATGCAGCCACTCGCCGCTTTCTGCTGTGCGCTTGCCTTGCTCGTCGCAAGTCGCGCCGCCGCCCAGGATTCGCTCGGGCGCATCCTCGATCGCGTCTATGTGCCCCCGGGCACGGACGGCGAGCGGGTCCGCGTCGCGCCGCCTGCGCCGAAAACGACGGTGCATCTGGTCACCGAAAACGAGCTTTTGGCACGCCTCGAAGCGGCGCTGACGAAACAGTTCAATCCCGACGGAGAACTGCGCCTGAGCCTCGGTCGGCCGTGGCAGGCGATCCGCGTGCCGTCCGAAGACTGGCAGATCAGCATGCCGGAACTGCCGATCGGCGGACTCTCGAAGAGCTTTCTCGTGCGGGTGCGGGTCAGCGCGGGCGAGCGTGCCTGGTTCGATCAACAAATGGTCGTGCAAGCCCAGCTCTGGAAGCCGGTGCTCGTGGCGACGCGTCGTCTGGAACGCGGCCAGCCGCTCGATCGTTCCTCCGCCGAAGTGCAGACGCTCGATGTGCTGCGCGAACGCGTCGCGCCGATTCCCGCGGATACCAAACTCGAAGATCAGGAAGTTTTGCAGACCGTGATGGAGGGTCGTCCGCTGACCGGCAAGGACATAGCGACGGCGCCGATGGTGCGCAAAGGCGCGGTCGTCGAAGTGGTGGCCGGCGACGGAAATTTAACGATCAGCATGAAGGGCGTGGCCATGGGCACGGGCGCGATCGGCGATGCGATCACCATTCGGAACATGGATACACGTAAAGATTTTCAAGCGCGTGTCGTTAACAGGAACAGCGTGCGCGTCAGCTTCTAGGAACTCATGAACACCACCGTCAAATTTGCCCTCACCCTCGCCGCCGCGCTGAGTGGCGCGACTGCGGCCCTGGCCGGTTCGCTGTGGAATGAACGCACGACCAATGAACGCGGAATGTTCGCCGACAAACGCGCGACGCGGGTCGGCGACATCGTGACCATCGTGGTTCAGGAAAATACCGTGGCGAGCAACGCGCTCGAATTGTCCACCGCCCGCGAAGCGAAAGCCGGGGCCGGCACCAATCCGCTGATCAATCTGGTCAACCAATTCGTCAACGCCATCCCCGCTTCGATCCTCGGAAAGAATCGGCTGAATGACGAACTGACGAAGTCGCGCCTCCCGGGCGCGAACCTCACCGTGCCGCCGATCGACGTCGCCGGATCGAGCGAATATAAGGGCGGGGGAACGATCACGAACCGCCAGGCCGCCACCGGTCGCGCGGCCGTGACGGTCATCGACGTGCTGCCGAACGGCAACATGGTCGTCGAGGGCGTGCGCCTGGTGCGATTCAGCGGCGAGACGCAATATGCCTCGCTGCGCGGCATCCTGCGGCCGGTCGATGTGCAAAAGGACAACACCGTGCTTTCCACCAATATTGCCGACGCGCAGATCGAATTTGTGTCCGAGGGCAGCCTCACCGAGGCGCAGAAAAAAGGCTGGCTGCTGCGGCTCGCCAACAAGGTCAGCCCATTCTGAATCATGCGTAAACTTCTTCGCAGTTTGGTTATCCTCACCTTCGCCGCCAGCGCGCTGGCCGGCGGCACTGGCACCCCGTTGGACCCGCTCGCCGGGGCGCCGTCGCGTTTGAAAGATCTGACGATCATCGAAGGGGCGCGGGACAACCAGCTCATCGGTTACGGTCTGGTGACCGGCCTTGCCGGCACCGGCGACGGTAAAGTTTCGCAGACCATCCAGAGCATCGCCAACGCGCTCCAGCGCTTCGGCGTGAATGTCCCTTCTGACGCGATCAAATCGGGGAACGTCGCGGCGGTTATGGTCACGACCGATATCGCGCCGTCGCTGCGTTCGGGCAGTCGGATCGACGTGACGATTTCCTCGCTCAGCGATGCCAAGTCGTTGCAAGGCGGCATCCTATTGCAGACACCGTTGCTCGGCGCGGATGAAGTCGTCTATGCCGTGGCGCAAGGCGCGATCGCGGTCGGCGGCTTTCTCGGTGGGACCGGCGGGGCGGGTGGCGCGACCGTGCAGAAGAATCATCCGACGGTCGGCGTGATCACCAATGGCGCGATCGTGGAGCGCGAAATCCCCGCGCAGATCATCAAGGACAACAGCCTCAACCTCGTCCTGCGCAACCCGGACTTCACCTCAGCGGCGCGGCTTGCGGAAGCGGTCAATCAGGCGTTTCCGAACTCGGCGCTGGCGAAAGATGCGGCGACGATCAACGTCATCGTTCCGAAGGAATACGCCGACTATACGGTCAATTTCATCGCCACGCTCGGCGGCATCGAGGTGCAGCCGGACACGCCGGCGCGGGTGGTGATCAACGAGCGCACCGGAACGATCATCGCCACGGCCAATGTGCGGATTTCGACGGTCGCGGTGAGCCACGGGTCGCTGACGATCAGCATTGCCTCGACGCTCGGCGTCAGTCAGCCCAATGCCCTGAGCAAAGGGGAAACGGTGGTCACCCCCAGCACTTCGACCGACGTCAACGAAGAGCACGGCGGCTTTAAGATCGTCGAGGAGTCGCCGTCGATCGAGCGGGTCGCGGCAGCGCTGAACGCGCTCGGGCTCTCGACGCGGGACATGATGGCGATTTTCCAATCGATGAAACGAGCCGGCGCGCTGCAGGCGGAACTGATCCTGAACTGATGAAAATCGACGCTCTCCTGACGACCCAGCAGACGACGCCCAGCGCGGCGGAGGCGGCGCTGCGTCTGCCGAAAGATCAAGAACTGCGCAAGGCTTGCGATCAATTCGAAGGCATGCTCGTGCGGCAGATTTTGCAGGAAGGATTGAAGCCGTTGCTCGCCAAACCGCCCGGCAGTGGCGCGGCCGGTGCTGGCATCTATGACTACATGCTCACCGACACGCTGGCCAACGGCCTCGCCGGCAAAAACGCGATGGGCATTTCGCATTTACTGCAGACGCAACTCGGCCCGCAAACTCCCGCGCCCCACTCATGAATCTCGACATCTATGATGAAATGACGCGGGCCCTGCGCGCGGAGTTGCAGGAATACGGTGGCCTGCTCGAACTGCTCGAAGACCAGCAGAACTCGATCTTGCGCGGCGAGCCGGAAGTTTTCGTGGACCTCGGCGCGGCGGTGCATGAGCAGGTGACGCTGCTCGGCGCGCATCGGGCCTGCCGGGAAAAAACGGTGCAAAGCTTTGCCCGGAACTGCCGGCAGCCGGAGAGTGCGACGCTGGCGGAATTGCTCGCCCACATGCCGGCGGCGGTCGCGGGCATGATCAAGGCCTTGATCGATGAAGTGAACGCGCTGATCACCCGCACACAGCGGCGCCTGCGGCAGAATCATTTGCTCCTCGCGCGGTGCGTCAGCGCCGCGCAGCAATCGGTCGTCGTCGCCGGAGGTGGCGAAATGGTCAGCACTTACGGCCGCGCGGGAGCCGTCAAACACACCATCGCCGCCGATCCGGCGCGTCTCGCCGTCGCCTGATATGTCGCTCATCGCCAATCTTCTCCGCGGCACTGCCGCCTTGGCCGCGCAAAGCAAGGGACTCGAAGTCACCGGCCGCAACCTCGCCAATGTGAACACGCCGGGTTATGCGCGGCAGCGCGTGGACCTGAGTTCGGGCGGGATGTTTCCCGGTCGCAACGGGCCGGAGTCCATGGGCGTCGAAATCCTGGGCGTCAGCCACGCGCGCGACACTTTCCTCGATCGCCAGGTGCGGCTGGAAAAATCGCTGACCGCCGGGCTGACGATGAAGCAGGACATTTACAACCAGGTGCAGACGGCGCTCGGACAGAATATCAACACCTCGGGAGGGGCGACTGGCGTCAGTGGCATCTCGGCTTCCACGGGTGGAATCAGCGGGGGGCTGGACGAGTTTTTCAGCAGCTTCCAGGCGCTCAGCGCGAATCCCACGGATGCCTCGGCAAAGAGCGTCGTCGTCGAAGCGGCGACCACACTGGTCGAGAAAATCAATCAGGCGGATCAGCGACTGGCGGCCGTGCAGGGCAATCTCACGGCACAGATCGAAGGGGATGTCGCCAGCGCGAACCAACTGTTGAAAGACATCGCCGGGCTGAACGAGAAGATCGCGAAGATGGAGATACTTTCGCCGGGTGGGGCGCTCGATTTGCGCGACCAGCGGCAGGGAAAACTTGAGGCGCTTTCGTCGTCCATGAACGTGGAGACGCGGCCCAATCCGTCGGGCAACGGGCAGATCCAGGTGTTCGCCCGCGACAGCCTCGGCAACGAAGTGACTTTAGTGGACAAAAATATCGTCGTCAGCCCGGTGTCGTTCACGGGCAGTGCGTTCGCGGCGGGTTCGCCCGCGGCCACGCTGGCGCTGGGGAGCGGATCCCTCGCCACGCAACTCGAGGCGCGCGACGGCTTCACCCAATCGGTCCGCGACGATCTGGCCAGCTTCGCGACGCAGGTGCGCAACGCGGTGAATACCGCCGCCAATCCGGGCGGCACCGGACAGGATATCTTTGCCGCAGGAACGGGCGGGGCGCTCATCGCCGTCGCGCCGGGACTCACGGTGAGCACGCTGCAGGCGAGCGCGACCGGCGATGCCGGCGCCAATGAACTCGCGAACGCGGTCGCGGCAGTCGCCAACCAGAAATTCTCCGTCGGTGGCGGAGATGCGATCGACGGCACGCTGGGCGGCTTTTTCGGCGCCACGGTCGCGCGCGTGGGCAATGCGCTGAAAACCGCGGGCAGCCAACTGGAGGATCAGCAATTAACCGAAGCGCTCGCGCTCTCGCGGCGCGACCAGGTGAGCGGCGTCTCGCTCGACGAAGAGACGGCGAACCTGATGAAATATCAGCGCGCGTTCCAAGCCTCGGCGCGGTTCGTCACGGTGATCGACGACATGCTCGACGTGGTCGTGAACCGACTGGGCCGAGGCTAAAATTCCTTTTTCTCATGCGTGTCACTTTCAACTCCTTCCGCGATGAGTCGCTGACTCATCTCAACCGCGAAGCCGCCAATTCGGGCCGGCTGCAGGCGCAGATTTCCAGCGGGCAGAAAATTTCCCAGGCCGACGAAGATCCGCTGACCGCGCAAAAGATCCTCGGTTTGCAGAGCGCGAACGCGCAGACGCAGCAATTTTATAATAACGCCAACTACGCGCTCGATATCAGCCGCGCCAGCTTCGGCGCCGTCGATGAAGTGCGGAAGGTTTCGGACCGGGTCGGGGAAATCGTCGCCAGCATTGGCGAACTGACGATGCCGGTGGGCTTCCAGGGCTACGGCGCGGAAGTGGACAGCCTGATCGAGCAGGCGGTGACGGCGGCCAACCAGCGATTGGACGGCAAATATTTGCTGGGCGGAACGAAAACGGACATCGCGCCGTTCACGGCCGCGCGGGACGCCGCGGGCAAAATCACCTCGGTCGCCTACGTCGGCGCGGCGCAGGGTCCGGCGATTCAAGTGGGCGAGGCGACGACCGTTTCGCCATACCCGGACGGCGCGAGCAACACCGAGATCGCGGATTTCATCAACCGGCTGGTCGCGGTGCGCGACTCCCTGCAAAGCAGCGACACGGCGGGCGTGGCCGCGCAGCGTGGGGGTTTGCAAAATTCGGAGGACGCGGTGCTGGGCACGCTCGGGAAGATCGGCGGACAGCAGCGCCGGCTGGAGATGAGCCTGGAATCAGCTTCGGCGCGTTATGAGGAAAACACCGGGCGCATCAGCAATTACAACGACGTGGACCTTTCGCAGGCCATCGTGGAACTGACGAAGAGCCAGACGGCCTATCAGGCAGCGCTGCAGACCACGGCGAAAATCATGTCGAAATCGCTGCTCGACTACCTTTAATCAACCGCAGATTTTTTTCTCATGATCCTCGAACCTGAAGCCGCCGCCACAACGTCCCTCAACCCCGGTGCGCGCATTCATTTGCCCGCGGGCATGGTAGGCCTGCCGGAGGCCACGGAATTCGAACTGGTCACGAACCCGGAAAGCCTGCCGATCATGTGGCTGCGGAGCACGGGGGGCGACCGGCTGAATTTCCCGGTGGTCGAACCGGGCGCGCTCGTGCCCCATTACGAGCTCGAATTGAACGACGCGGACGCGGAATTTCTGGGGAATTTTTCCAAGGCGAATGTGCCGCTGGTCCTGACGGTGCTGACCGTCAAATCGCTCGCGCCGCAGAAAGCGACGATCAACCTCGTCGGGCCGATCGTCATCAATCGGCAGACGCTCGTCGGTAAACAGGTGTTGCTGGCCAATTACGAGCGCTACTCGGTCGAACATCTGGTGATCGACGAATCCGCGCCATCCGAGGTGGGCCGATGCTGACCCTGTCGCGCAAGACCGATGAAGCCATCCTGATCGGCTCCGACATCCGCATCGTCATCAAACGCATCGATGGCGAAATCGTGAAACTCGGGATCGAAGCGCCGCGCAATGTGCCGATTTATCGCGAGGAAATTTTTGCGAAGGTGAGTCAGCAGAACAAGGCGGCACTGGCTGGCGCCAAGGCGGACTCGGGGGACGGTGGGGAGTTGCGGCTGAAGTGGCCGCAAGCGGCCAAGCCGGACGCGACCGATGCGGCCGGCGTTTAGGCAACGCCGAGTTGCTCCATCGCCGCGCGCAGATCGGCGCGCAAAAATGGCTTCTGCAAAAAGAGGGCGTGGCGATCGGTGGCGATCGACTTGAGCAAGCTGGCTTGCGGCGTGCCGGACGTGAAGAGCAGTTTGATTTGCTCAAAGTGCTGGCGGGCAAACTGGGCGAGTTCCTCCCCGCAGCAACCGGGCATGTCGAGATCGGTGATCAGGAGTTGGGGGCAGTCGCTCTTCATTTCCTCGATCAGCGCGCAGCCTTCGGTGCCATCGCAGGCTTGGCGGACGTCGTAACCCATGTCCGTGAGGGCCCACTGGAGGGCGTAGCGGGTTACCGGGTCGTCATCCGCGAGGAGGATCGTTGTGGTTTGAACGGGCATTGTGGATTCCGGCAATTATGAAAAGCATTACCGATGCCACGAAAAGTGACGGCCACGCTGCCGGGAAGCATGGAAGCTGCCGGGGGCGGAGGGGGCGGACGACGATGTGGCAGTCTGGCGGGCCGAACGGCTGGGCATGGGGAGCGCGGCAAATGCAACCGGCAGTTGCGTCGAAGCGATCAAGCGTTCCAGCAACGCCGCCTGCCCAAGAAAGGCGCTGTGGGCTGCGATCGTCGGAGAATGATGGCTGGCCCGAAGGGCACAAAGTTAAGACGGGTTTGGGATGCTTCTTGAAGCCCGAAGGGCTGGACGGAAATTAGCCGGTGGCGCCAGCCCCCGGACTTCGGTTGCCCATCGGCCAAGCCCCGGAGGGGCGCGCGAGAGCCGCGCCGCGTGCCTTCTGTCGCCCCTCCGGGGCTGGTCGTTCGTTGGATGGTGGTCCGGTGGCTGAC
>JBBQIZ010000176.1:0-9562 GCA_038325425.1 Chthoniobacterales bacterium | reverse complement strand
GCGGCCCAGCCATTTCCGCCAGGCCCGCGGGTCGATCGGCAAGAGCGCGATGAGGCAGGCGAGGTTCGCCGCTTCGCAGAGCGGGATGTAGTTTTTGAACTGCGAACCGGGCAGCGCGACCAGCGCCAGTCCCACGCCGAGCGCCAGCCAGCGCGAACCGGTCACCCGCGCGACGATCCCGTAGCCGAGCAGGGCGGTGATCGTGGAAAGCAGGAAAAACCACGCGCGCGCGGCGATGAAGTTCACCCCGGTGAGTTCGAAGATCCAGACCAGCGGATAAAACCACGCGATGCCGTAACCCGTATCCACGTCCACCCACGGACGTTCACCCTGCATGAGCCGCTGCGCGATCAAGCAGGCGGTGCCGCTTTCGTCGTGCGGATTAAACCAGTAGCGGATGTAGCTGTCGTAATAGATGCCCGCAGCGAGAACGATGAGGAGCAGCGGCAGCCAGCGGGGCCAGCGCTGGATGTCCAGCCAGGCGGGCCCATTTTTCGGCGCTAAATTGCTGTTCATTGAGGAGGGATCGGGTTTCTTGTGCGCACTGTGTCAGACCTATCGCCCACGCCGCCCGCCGTCGAGACTCCACGCATTGAAACGCCCGTCCAAGTGATGTTCTTCGATACCGACTGCGCGGGTGTCGTCCACAACATCGTCTATCTGCGTTTTGTGGAAATCGCCCGCACCCATCTCGCGGAACAACTCGGCATGGGCCTCGCGGACATGGCCTCGACGCAGCTTTTCCCCGTCGTGGTCCGCACCGAGATCGACTACAAACGCCCGGCCAAACTCGGCGACAAACTGATCATCCACGGCCGGCTGGAAAGCGTCGAGCGGCTGCGCTTTTGGTGCGCGTTTGAAGTGCGCCGGCCGGCTGATAACACGCTCATCGCGACCTCGCGGCAGATGCTCGCCGTCATCCAGATGCCGGCAGGGAAACCGGTGCGCCTGCCCGCGGATTGGGCGGTGCGGTTTGCGCACTTGAAGCCGGCGCGCGGGAGCTAGCGGCGATTGGCGTGCGGGCGACTTCGGAGCCGCGACGCCCGAAAAAGCGGCGTGGGTCTGCTCCGGGTAGCGCGGGCCTCCGGCCTGCTGGTTTCGGCATCCTGCCGGAACGAACTTCCTGGCAGGTCTGCGCAGGCGGAGTTCTTGCCTCCAAACGCTCTCCCAAGACGCGATTGCACACGCGGCAAGACTGGAAAAGTCCGTCGGCGCAGAATGCGCCGACCAACGGGCCGGAGGCCCGCGCTACCCAGAAGTAGCGGCCCGCTCGCTACAAATAGAGCGCGACCGGCTGCAGCGCGAAGTCGGGGAAAATGCGCGCGAGGCTTTCGGGCGGCGCGCCGTGGCGGGTCAGGATCGGCGCGAGGACGTTGCGGTAGTTGTTCCAGACGGGCAGATCGCCGGGGCCGTCCAGCAGTTCCTGTTTCAAGCCCGGCCAACCGCCGAGCACGCGTCCACCGTGGACGCCGCCGCCGAGGACGAACATCGCACCGCCGCGCCCGTGATCGGTGCCGAAGGCGCTATTCTCCGCGACGCGCCGGCCAAATTCGGTCATGACCACGATCGTGGTCGTGGCGAGGCGTGGGCCGAGATCCTGCCGGAACGCGGCGAGGCCGTTCGCAAGGCGGGTCATCAGCGGGTCGATGAGCGTCTTCTGCGTGAAGTGCGAATCCCAGTTTCCGAGGTCAATGCTCGCGGCGGCGAGACCGAGGTCGGCTTTGATCAGCAGCGCGATCTGCCGCAGGCCTTGCGCGAAATCGTCGTTGTTCGTGTAGCTCGCGCCGTGCTCAGGGGTGGCGTGGGCATTGAGCGATTCGATGCGGCGCAGCGCGGTGAAAGTGTTCGTTGCCGCATCGCGCAACGCCGCGCCGAGCGGGCCATCTTCGCGGGCGTAGAGGCGTTCGAGTTCGCGGGGAAAGGCCGGCTGGACTTCGGGGCCGAGGCCGAACTCGGCGATCGATTGAATCGCCGCTGCGCTCGGCGCGCCGGAAAGCATTTCGGGCAGCGTCGGCGCAAGCGCGACCGCGCTGAGCGGGCCGGCCGCCGGGCCGCGGGCGCGCAGGAATCGCCCCAGCCAGCCGCCCGCGACAAATCCGCCGTGTTCCATGAAATCCTGCGCCTCGAAATGGGAGCGCGATTCATCCTCCACCCCCGCGCCGTGCAAAATCGCCAGTTCGCCTTCCTTCCAAGCCGCCTTGAGCGGGCGCAGATGCGGGTGCAGGCCAAAGAAACCATCGAGCGGCACCGCTTCGTTTTTCTTCACCGCGAGCCGGGGGCGGAAGCGGTGGTAGTTGTCGTCTTCCATCGGCGCGACGAGCGTGAGCCCGTCCGCGGCACCGCGGAGGAAAACGACGACGAGAGTGCGCGGATCGTCGCGCTGGGATGCGAGATGAGTCTGAATGTTCATGGAAGAGCGCCGGTCAAAATCTTACCGCAGAGGCGCAGAGGACGCGGAGGGCCGCAGGGAGGTGCAATCCCGTTCATCCTCTGCAGCCCTTTGCGGTCTTTGCGTCTCTGCGGTTCAATCATTTCAGCAGCATTGGAAGGCCGGGGAGGCGGATGGAAGAGCGCCGGTCAAAATCTTACCGCAGAGGCGCAGAGGACGCGGAGGGCCGCAGAGAGGTGCAATCCCGTTCATCCTCTCCGGCCCTCTGCGGTCTTTGCGTCTCTGCGGTTCAATCATTTCAGCAGCATTGGAAGGCCGGGGAGGCGAGGATCAGCGCGAGGCCGTCGCCGGATTTTTGGAAGGCATCGCTTTCCTCGGAGTCCGGCTGGCGATTGAGCAGCGTGGCCATGAGCGCGGTCTGGCCGCCGAGCGCGTAGCGGAGATCCTCGCGAGCGATGCGGGTGCCTTTGATGCGGTTGTTTGCGAGGGCGACGGCAAATTTCCACCGCCAGAGCAGCGTGGCGAGCCACGGCTCGGCGGCCTGCGGGTAACCGTCCGGCGTCGGATAGCGGAAAGGCGTGTGGCCCATCTTGTCGAGGAAGGAGAGGACGCGCTTTTCGTCGGAGAGCTCGGCATTCGTGGCGCGCAGCGCGGAGACGACGAAGTGAAAGGGGCGCTTGAGCTTGGCGCCGGCGGACGCGCGAAATTCCGACGTGGCGAAGAGCGCGCGCAGCGTCGTCTTGAGGTCGCCGCGGCTGTCGGTAAAAGCGTGCGCAGCCGTGTCGATCGCGGCGGGCGCGGGCGCATCGGCGATGAACCGCGCGCAGAGTTTCGTCGCAACGAACCGCGCGGTGCTCGGATGCGCGGCGACGATGTCGATCACGCGATCGAGATCGCCTTCGCCGAGACCCGCGGGAATGTCGTGGCCGAGCACGCGCTTCGGGCCGTCGTCATGCGCGTCCTTGCGGAAGACAACTTTGCCGCGGTCCTTGAACGGCGAGAGCAGCTTGCCGGAAAAGCCGTCCTTTTTCTTCGCGAGAATCGTCCAGCCGGTCAGGCAGCGCGCGACTTCCATCACGTCCTGCTGCGTGTAACCGCCGTGCACGCCGAGCGTGTGCAGTTCCATCAGCTCGCGCGCGTAGTTTTCGTTCGGTTTTTCGTCGGAGGAGCGCTTCACGTTCGCGCGCCCATCGAGATACCAGAGCATCGCCGGGCTGAGCGCGCTGGCGCGGAGCATCTCGCGGAAATTGCCGAGCGCGTGGGCGCGGATGACCTGCTGGTCGTCGGCGATCTTGGCGTAACGCGCGTCCCCCTTGCCCGGGTCGATGTTGAAATGGTCGCTCCAGAACTCGCACATCACCTCGAAAAGCTGGCGCTGGCTGTAGGTCGCGCGGAGCAACGCGACGCGGCGGAGCACGGGAGTGAGGGCTTCGTCGTCCTCTTCGTACGCCTCGCCAATCGGCTCCCACCACGCCTCGCTGAAGCGCGCGATGGCCCGGTCGCAGAGTGCGTCGTCGATTTTTTCGGGCGCGAGTTGTTCCTCGAGAAAAGCGTCCACGCCGAGCGCGGCGACGCGGGCGTGATCGCCCGGGCCGGGGCCGAAGGTCCAGCGATTGAGCGCGTGCGCGACCGGATCGATCTGCGCATCGGCAGGCGGCGTGAGCGGGCCCTCGAGCGGACGCTGCAGGCCGAGTCCGGCATACTGGCGGGCATCGCCGAGCCAGCCCTGCACGGTATTCAGCAGCGCCACGCTCAGCGCCACCGAAGCCGCGCCGGTAACGAGAAATTCGCGGCGCGTGGTGCTCATGAGAGCGCGGGTTCGGGTGCTGTCGACGCGGCGTTGGACATCGTTTCGGCGGCCGGCAGCGGCGGCACTTTCGCCTTCCAGGGCCGCGCGAGCAGCACCGCGCCGAAACCGCTCGCGAGGCCCACGTGCATCAGGAAAAGCGAGCCGAGCAGCGGCGTGATGAAGACCAGCGCGAGCATCACGCCACCGCGCAACGCCTGCGACCACGGATCACCGCCGGCGCTGAGATTGCGCCCAATGCGCCACGCGAGGCCGGCACTGCCGATGAACGCGACCAGCAAGGCGGCGAAACCCGCGACGAGAATGACCAGTCGCACGGCCGTATTGGGAATTTTCCCCGCCTGCAGCAAGAGCAGGAAAAGCGGGCCGTAGGTGACGATGCCGAGCAGGGTCGCGCGCATTGGCCGGCGCTCATACTCGTCGGCAAAAGCGCGCGTGGCGGTGGGAAACAGGCCTGCGGCGGCGACCCAATGCCCGAGCAGGATAAGAAAAGCGGCGGCGTGAAAGGCGAGGATGGCGAGGACGATTCCGGTGTAAGGCATGGCGCGGTGGGAGGTTCATGCGGACAGACGCGACGACGCGTGCCCGAGTTACAGGCGATTTTCGCGAAGTTTCCTGGAGCGGCGGATTCCGCGAAACGGCGCCGCCGACCTTTACGCCAGTTCGAGCTGCGCCTTCAGGATGAGCGTGATCGCTTTCACGCTCAGCTCGCTCAAGTTGAAAGGTTTGGCGATGAAGTCATTGCCGCCGCTGAGGCTCGATTGCACGCGGTTTTCCAAGGTCGCGAGACCGGTCAGGAAAACGATCGGCGTCTTCTCGTGGGTGGCCAGGCCGCGGATTTTTTTGCACAGCTCAAAGCCGTCCATGCCCGGCAGGTTCACATCGAGAAAGATCAGGTCGTAGCTGGCGCTGGCCAGCTCGGCGAGCGCCGTCTGCGGATCCTGCGCGTAGGTTGTGCGCATCGCGGATTCTTCCATCGCCATGGCGATGCTTTCGCAGTTGCCGATGTCGTCATCGACTCCGTAGATCAGCGCTTTCGAGGGATCTTTGACCTGAGCGAGATTCTTCTCCCTCATCAAGGCGGCGAGGAATTCGATGGTCTGGTGAACGGTGCGCAGCGTCGAGGGATTGACCAGCTCGGGCGTTTCGTAAAGCCCCCGCGTGAGATCGGAAAAAGCGCGGCTCAGCCGGTGCAGGGCGATCAGTCCGCTGACCCGCGCCCGCTCGGAAAATCCCTGCACATGGCAGTTCAATTCATTGAGCAGGCTGAGGTCGGTCGGCGTCTTGGTGAACGACTGAAAGCAGTGCCGCATCGCCCCCAGCGTGCTCTTCGCTTCCTTCTCCGTGAGCGGCTCCTCCAGGGCGCTGACGGCGAGGCCGGCTCCCGTCGCCGGGGTGATCCCGAAGATGGGCGCCAGCCCGGCGGCTTCGCCGGACGGTTCGCCGAGGAGATTGGCGAAATCGGACCGGGTCTTGCCCTCCTTCGCGGCGCGCGTGGCGGCACTGGCAAATTTCACCTGCAGCCGCGCTTCCGCGAGACTGGCGCTGAGCTCGCGGATCTCGCGCTGCGCTATCTGGAGCTGGGCGGCGAGATCGATATTCTCGAGGCGGCGCTCCTCAAAGCGGGCGCTCAACTCGGCGAGCTGTTCCTGCCGCACGGCGGCCGTTTCCGCGGTGTGCTCGAACGAGGTGACCTGGGCCTGGAGCGTAGTGAGCTGCGTTTCGAGTTCGAGCGCATGGTCGGTGGCGAGTTGGCGGACTTGGTCGCGGTCGCGAATGATGTGGTCGATCTGCTTCTGCGCCGCGTTCAAGGAAATCAGGGCGCCGTCGCGTTCGTGCAGCAGGGCGTCGAATTCCTGGCGGGTGTCGTCGTTCTGCGTCGCCGCCAGTTCGGCCGCGCTTTGCAGGGTGGCGAGTTGTTCACCGTAGGCGTCGAGCTGCTGGCGGAGATTATTCGCCTCGTGACGCGCCTCGCGGGCCTGCGTCTCGAGCGTGGCGATCTTCTCGTGCGCTTCGTGGAGGGCGGCTTCGCCCGCCTGCGTCGTTTCGTGGCGAAAGGTCTGAAATTGGGTGCGCAGATCCTCCATCTCCCGCGTCTGTTCCTGGAGCCGGTTGCGCGCGGCGTCGCGTTCCGCAGCGAGGCTGCTGAGCTGGGCGCGGGCTTCGGCGAGCGCGGCGGCATGTTCACCATCGGCGGCGAGGGCCGCGGATTTCTGCTCGGCGAGATCGAGGTATTTCTGCCGCTGGTTGTCCAGTTCCGCGGAGAGACTTTCGACTTGGCGGGCCGTGGCGTCGCGATCCGTGCTCACGATATCGACCTGGCGGCGAAATTCCGAAGCTTCCGCCGCGGCTTGTTTGGCGGCCTTTTGCGCGGCTTCGTGCTGGTATTCGAGTTCGGCGAGTTGGTCCTCGGTGGCGCCGAGTTTGGTGTTGATCTCGAGCACCTGCGAATGGGCGCCGTCGCGGGCCTGGCGGATGGTCAGGAGCTGCTTTTGCGTTTCGGAAACCATCCGCGCGTGTTCCTCGGACGACCGGTGGATGAGCGCCAGCTTCCGCGCCGCCTCGTCGCGCTGGCGGACGGCGTCTTCCCGCTGACGCTGCGCATCGTTGCGCTCACGGACGGCGTTCTCGCTTTTGCGCAGCGCCTCGGCCAGCGCCTGTCCGCGCCGTTCCGCCTCGACGATCGCGTGGTCACGCTCCTCGATGAGTGAAGTCACCTCGACAAAATGCGAACGCAATTCCCGTTCGTTGGTGCGCAGCGCCTCGATCTGCTGCTGGGCGCGCGCCAGGTCCAGCGCGAGCGCATCGCGTTCCTGTTCGGCCGCGCGCGACTGCTCGCGCGATTCGCGGGCGGTCTGCTGCAATTGCTCGATCAAGGTCCGGATTTCCAGGGTCGGGTCGTTTTCCTCACTGATCGCATTCACCGGCAAATTGGTGATTGGGAGCGCTCCCCGGCGCGCCTCCTTTTTGGGGAGGAACTCGGAATAATCGGAGAGTTTGTTCGGTTGGGACACGCGCGTGAGGGCAGCGCGGCAGGCCGGGTGCCTGTCGCGTGAGAAAATTTAGAGCACGGGATGTGCCCTGTTTTCAGAGGCGGACGGTGTTTCCGCGGGCGACATACGAAGTTTCGCGGTGTCCGCGTGAACGCGCGGGGGACGGGCGAACGTGGCGGCCCGATGGACGGGGCCCGGTTTTTCCAGTGAAAACACCGCGGCGCCCGTTATTTCGGGCAAGTGGACTATTCGCGCGGCGCACCCGCCCTGCGATTCGGCGGAAAATTACCAAAAAAGTTCCGGCGCCTCGGGAGGTGCACCGATTTTTTCTCAGCCGGGAGAGCGCCGAATCCCAATTTTCTCAAATCCGGAACCGCTCGACCTGCTCAGCGCACCCCCGCCACTTCGAAGCCTTCCGCTTCCAACGCCGCCCGGACCCGGGCGGGCTGATCCCCTTGGATTTCGATGGTCCGCTCCTTCACGGTGCCGCCGCAGCCGCACGTGGTGCGGATCTTTTTGGCGATCGTCTCGATGACGCTCGCCGGGAGGTGGGTCGCGAAGTCGTGGACGACGATCACCGTCTTGCCGCCGCGGCGGGCCAGTTCGCGCCGCAGGACGACCCGGCCCATTTTCCAGACGTGCTGGGGCGCATCCGAGGCGGCCGGCACAGGCGCGGGGCCGGCGGGTAAATCCGGCACGTCGAGCCCGGCGAAGGCGGCGTTCAAGCCGGGACGCGGAGCGGCCGCGGCGTTGGTATCGAGGCGTTTCTTTTCTTCGCGGGCCATCCGAGGAAGAAAGCCGAGGCCGGGCCCGGCGCAAAGCCAAACGCGCGGGCGCGCTCAGTTTCCCGACGCTCGGGTCGACGTAGGCGGCTTCACCACCGCAGAACGGTCGGGGAAATTCGCGCAGGTCGAGCGCCCGTCCGAGCAACCGGCTATGGCTCCCGGAGCGCAGTGAAGTGGAGATGATCCGGTATTCCGCCGACAGGCACCGCTCCCATGGAGCGAGTCGGGCAGCGCGCAAGATGCCCGGTCTCGACGAAGGCCATATCCGCACACTCTTCCGTGCCGCCTCCGGTCCGCGCACAGCCGTTGGCGCACTTTCCTTTTGACGCCTTCGGCAGTGCGCCCGCATGTTCGCTGCCGCGCGCTTTTGATGGCGCATTTTTTTCGATCTTCGACTTCTGACTTCTGATTTTATGGCCAACTACGACCTCATCGTCATCGGCGCCGGCCCGGCCGGTTATGTCGCGGCAATCAAAGCCGCGCAACTCGGCAAGAAAGTGGCCTGCGTGGAAAAAGAACGCGGCGGCGGCACCTGCAACAACTGGGGCTGTATTCCGACCAAGGCGCTGCTCAAGAACGCCGAGCTGTATCACACCATGAAGCACCGCGCGGCGGAGTTTGGCTTCAAGATCGCGGGTCTCGAATACGACTGGAATGCGATCATCAAACGTTCGCGAGTGGTCTCCGACAAAGGCGCGGCGGGCGTGGATTACCTCTTTAAGAAAAATAAGATCGACTCGATCAAGGGCGACGCTTCGCTCGACAAGGCCGGCGAGGTGAAAGTGAAAGGCGCGGACGGCAAGGAGGAGACGCACACGGCGAAGAACATCCTGATCGCCACGGGTTGCGTGACGCGACCGCTGCCGGGGTTGGAATTTGACGGCAAACGCGTGATCGGTTCGAAGGAAGCGCTGCAATTAGCCGAACAGCCCAAGAGCATCGTGATCATCGGCGCGGGCGCGATCGGCGTGGAGTTCGCGTATTTCTTCAATGCGTTCGGCACGAAGGTGACGATCGTGGAAATGCTGCCGAACCTGCTGCCGGTCGAGGACACCGAAGTGTCGCAGGCGCTGGAGAAATCGTTCGCCAAGCAAGGCATCACCGCGTTGCTCGGCCACAAGACGACGAAGACGGAAGTGAGCGACAAGGGCGTGAAAATCACCGTCGCCGATCCGAAAGGCGCGGAGAAAGTGCTCGAAGCCGACATGGTGCTCGTCGCCATCGGCATCCAACCGCTGATGCCCGGCGGTTCGCTGAAGCTCGAACTGGATCGCGGCTACATCAAGACGAACGACCGCTACGAGAGCAGCGTGAAGGGCGTCTTCGCCGCGGGCGACATCATCGGGCCGCCGTGGCTCGCGCACGTCGCCAGCTTCGAGGCCGTGCAGGCGGTCGAAGGGATGTTCGACGCGAAATTCAAGCCGAAGAAGGTGGGCGTTTTCCCCGGCTGCACGTATTGCCAGCCGCAGGTCGCGAGCGTCGGCCTCACCGAACGCGCGGCCAAGGAAGCCGGCAAAAAATTCAAGGTCGGCAAGTTCCCGTTCATGGCCAGCGGCAAAGCCCGCGCGATCGGCGAGAGCGAAGGTTT
>JBBQIZ010000175.1:0-9590 GCA_038325425.1 Chthoniobacterales bacterium | reverse complement strand
CCGAGATGCACGCCATCGAAGACTCCGATCGCGAGGAAAAGCGGGCCGGAGATTTCGCCGAGTTCGGCAATCGTGCGCAGCACGCCGGGGATCGAATCGTCTTCGCTGCGCATGGCTCCGCGTTACGCGCCGCGCATCCGGGAAACTGCTGGCAGGCTGAGGATGCGCTGCTCGATGGTCGCCGCGTCGAGATTTTGGATCTCTTCCACGGTCACCGCGTGTTCCAGGGTGAACTTTCCGCTCCGGGTCCGGCGGAGCGTCTTGAGGTGAGCGCCGCAGCCCAACTCGTTGCCAATATCGAACGCATACGTGCGGACGTAGAAGCCCTTCGAGCAGACGACTCGGAAGTCGATTTCGGGCAGGCGCACGGCCTGGACTTCGTGCGCATAGACATGCACGAAACGCGGCTCCCGCTCCACGACCTTGCCCTGCCGCGCCAGTTTGTAGAGAGGCACGCCGTCCTTCTTGATCGCCGAAACCATCGGCGGCATCTGGTAAAAATCGCCGTGGTATTTCGCGAACGCGGCGTCGATTTGTTCCCGCGCGTAGTCGGCTACGGGCTTGGTTTCCACCACCTGGCCGTCGGCATCCTGACTGTCCGTGGTGACGCCGAGCGTCATCGTGCCGGCGTATTCCTTGTCCTCCGCCATGAGCAAATCCTGAATCTTCGTGCCGCGGCCGAGGACGATCAGGAGCAGGCCGGTGGCCAGCGGATCGAGTGTGCCGCAGTGGCCGACTTTCTTCGTATTCAGCCGGCGGCGGACGATCGCCACGACGTCGTGCGACGTCATACCGGGCGCTTTATCTACGAGGAGGACTCCGTCAAGGCTGGTCAAATTCATGGTCAATCGCTTGCAAAACTTTTTCCTGGACCTCGGCGAGCGTGCCGCGGGCGCGGGCTCCGGCGGCGAGGCGATGCCCGCCTCCGCCGAACTGCGCGCACACTTTGCTCACGTCGATTTTCGGTGATTTCGAGCGCAGGCTGATGCGGATGCGCCCGTCGCCGAGTTCCTCGAAAAAGCCGGCGGCAACAACGCCCTCGATGGCGCGGATGGAATCGATCAGCCCCTCGGAGTCTTCCGGCACAACCGCGAGAGACTTTGCCGTCTCGAGGCTCAGCGCAAAACTGGCGACGCGATCACCACTGCTGAAACGCAGCACGTTGAGCAGCGCCCGCAGCAACTCGAGCCGCCGCCGCGGGTAACTCTCGTACATTTTCTGCGAAAGCTCGCCGACGTTGACCCCTGCGCGGATGAGATCGGCGGCGATCTCGTAAGTGCGTGCGGTGGTACTCGGATACTGGAATGAGCCGGTGTCGGTACTGATGGCGGCGAAGAGATTGTCCGCCATCTCATAGGTGAGCGGGAGATCGTGGCCGCGGATGAGTTCGTAAAGAATCTGGCCGGTGGCGGGTGCCGTGGCGTCCACGAAATTCAGGTCGCCGTATCTGTCGTTCGTGATGTGGTGATCGAGATTGATCCACACGTCGGCGGAAGCGACGGCTTCAATCGATGTGCCGGCGCGGGTTTTGACCGCGTTGTCGAGCACGATGGCCACGTCGAAACGCTGGGGCTCGGCCGGTGGTTTGGAGACCAGTTCGGCACCGGGCAGGTAGCGGAATTTTTCCGGAACGCCGTCCTCGTTCCACGCCGTCACGTCTTTTCCCATCTGGCGCAGGCAGAGCGCCATCGCGAGCGTGCAACCGAGCGCGTCGCCATCGGGGTGCGCGTGGCTCATGACCACGAAACGCTGGCGCGACTTCAGCACTTCGGCGATCGCCGCGAGGTCAGTGTTGTTGGGCATCGGGAGCTGGTGGCTCATCGGGAGGGATGTCGATCTCTTCGAGAATGCTGATGATGCGAGTGCCGCGTTCGATGGAATCATCGAGCTTGAAGTGGAGGTGCGGCGTGTATTTCAAGACGACCCGCTTGGAGAGCAGGTGCTGCAATGAGGGGCGGCTGCTGTGCAGTTTTGCCATGGCCGCTTTCGCCTGGGCTTCGCTGCCCATCACGCTGATGAAAACGTGGGCGTGCTTGAGGTCGGGCGTGATGTCCACTTGCTGCACCGTGACCAGCGCGGCTTCGAAAGAAACCTCGCGGGTGAGCAGGTCGCCCAGTTCACGCTTGAGCAGCTCGTTGACTCGTTCGAGACGGTGCTTCATGAGAGTTGAGTGTTGATCGTTGAGAGGCGCCGGTGGTGGAGCCGGGCGCTGCGCCGGGATCGGCGTGCCACTCAACTCTCAACCTTCAGTTCTCAACTTCGGCGTCACAGTTTCTGCGGAAATTTCTCGAGCGTGTAGCACTGGATGATGTCGCCGGGCTCGTAGTCGTTGAAATCGCCGAGCTTGATGCCGCATTCCAAGCCGTTGCGGACTTCCTTCACGTCGTCCTGGAAGCGGCGGAGCGTGGCCAGGCCGCCATCGTAAATCGGAGTCCGATCGCGGAGCACACGGGCGCGGGCGGTGCGCGAGATGCGTCCGTCCTTGACCTCGCAACCCGCGACGATGCCGCGGGAAAGTTCGAAGACTTTCTTCACGACCGCATGGCCGATGACGCTTTCGCGCGTTTCGGGGTCGAGCAGTCCGGCCATCGCTTCCTTCACCTGGTCGACGAGTTCGTAGATGATCGAGTAAAGTTTGATCTGAACGTTTTCGCGTCTGGCGACATTGGCGGCGGTGTTCTCGACCTTGACGTTGAAGCCAATGACGATGGCATTCGAGGCGGTGGCCAGAAGAATGTCGGAGTCGCTGATCGGACCGACGGCGCTGTGGACGATATCGAGATCGATCTTCTTGCTTTCGATTTGCTCGAGGGCCGTGGTGAGCGCTTCGAGCGAGCCTTGGACGTCCGTCTTGATGATGACGTTGAGTCGCTTTTTCTGGCCTTGGGCGAGGCTGTCAAAGAGGTTTTCCAAGGTGGCCCGCTGCGGCGTGGCCAGCTTGTTCATGCGCAACTCGGCCTGGCGTTCCGCCGCCAAAGCCTTGGCCTCGCGCTCGGAATCCATGACCGCGAGTTCGTCGCCGGCGTTGGGCAGACCCGAGAAGCCGAGGACTTTAACGGGCGTCGAAGGACCGGCGCTTTTCAGAGGCTTGCCGTTATCGTCGATCAGCGACTTCACCTTGCCGTCGAAATGGCCGCAGATGAATGGGTCGCCGATTTTCAACGTGCCCATGCGGACGAGGATGGTCGCGGTCGGCCCGCGGCCCTGTTCGATCTGGGCCTCGATGACGGTGCCGCGTGGCGTTTGCTGGGAACTGGCTTTCAGTTCGAGCACTTCGGTCTCGAGCAGGATGCGATCGAGTAATTCGTTGACGCCCTGTCCTTTCAGCGCGGCCACCGGACAAACGCCGGTTTCGCCGCCCCAGTCTTCGGGCACGAGCCCTTTTTCCTGGAGCTGACCTTTGACCTTGTCCACGTTCGCACCGGTCGTGTCGATCTTGGTGATGGCGACGAGGATCTGCACCTTCGCGGCTTTGGCGTGATTCAGGGCTTCGATCGTCTGCGGCATGATGCCGTCATCGGCGGCGACGACGAGCACGACGATATCAGTGACATTCGCACCACGGGCGCGCATCGCGGTGAAAGCCGCGTGGCCGGGGGTGTCGAGGAAAGTGATCCGGTGTTTGTTGTGCTCGACGCTGTAAGCGCCGATGTGCTGGGTGATGCCGCCGGCTTCGCCCGCCGCGACGCGCGTCTTGCGAATCGCATCCATGAGCGTGGTTTTGCCGTGATCGACGTGGCCCATAAAAGTGACGATCGGAGCGCGCAGTTCTAGCTCTTCGGCCTTGGGTTTGACCGGCTCGGGTGGCGGCTTGGGTTTGTCTTCGACCTTATGAACGCCACCACCCTCCTTGCGCTTCTCCCTTTCAAAAACCATTCCGTGCTTGGTGCACACCTTGGTCGCCACGTCCGCTTCGATCGTTTGATTGATCGAGGCGAAGATGTTCATCTCCATCAGATCGCTGATGACCTGGAATGGCTTGATGCTCATGGCCGTCGCCAGATCCTTCACGGTGAAGGGCGGCTTCAGATGGATGATGTGCTCGTCCACCGCTGGGACGGCCTCTGCGGCGGGCTCTGCCGGCGCAATCTCGGCGGCTTCGACGACCGGCGCCTCAACGGACGGTGCGGGGGCCGGAGCCGGTGCCTTGGGCGCATCCGGTTCGAGGATGCGCGAAATCGGAATGTGGGCGAACGGTTTGTGCTCCAGCTCCGAAGCGGTCCGGGTCCGCTTCGTTTTCGGTTTCGCATCGATCAGCGAAACGGTTTCCATCGCGGGTTTCGGAGCCGCAGGCTTCTCCTCCACCGCACCCTTGGTTTTGTCAGCAGGGACGGGTTTGGTGGTCGATTTCTGCGCGGCTCCAGCTTTCGACGGTTTGGCGTCGTCGGCTTTCTTTCCGCTCGGTTTGTGGGTCGTCTTGGGTGGCATCAAAGGTCTTTGGGAAAATGGTTTTCATGGCCTACTGCGCGGAGGCCAGGGATTCATTGGCGCGCCGCGCGGCGGTTTGAATTTCTGCCGCCTTCTCCGGCGTGACTCCGATCGTATCGACGATATCCTGCGGTTCGACTTCGGCGATCATCTCGAGAGAGCCGAGGCCGCCCTTGACGAGCGCAAGCGCCGTGTCCTCGTCAATGCCGAGCGAGGCGGCGAGAGCGCGGGCTGCTTTGCCAACCCGCTCCTTGAATTCGTCCTCGGCGGACTTGTCTTGCTCAATATTGATGTCCCAACCGGTCAGGCGGGAAGTGAGTCGGGCGTTTTGGCCGCGCTTGCCGATGGCGAGCGAAAGTTGGTCTTCGTCCACTTTGATCAGGATGGCCTTCTTCTTTTCGTCGAGCGTGACGTTCTTCACCTTCGCAGGCTTGAGAGCCTCGAGGACGAACTCCTTCACGTCCGCACTCCAGCGGATGATGTCCACTTTTTCGTTGTTCAACTCGCGGACGATATTCTTAACCCGTGCGCCGCGCATGCCGACGCACGCGCCGACTGGATCGACTTTGTCGTTCGCGCTGTAGACGGCGATTTTCGTCCGGTAGCCGGCTTCGCGGGCGATGCCTTTGATCTCGACCGTGCGGTCGTTGATCTCGCTGACTTCCGTCTCGAATAGCCGACGCACAAAGTTCGGGTGGCTACGGGAAATGATGATTTCCGGCCCGCGGACGCCATTCTCGACGGCCACGACGTAGGCGCGAATGCGGTCGCCGATATTGTAGTCCTCGGTCTGAACGCGCTCCCGGTTGGGCATGAGCGCCTCAAATTTGCCCAGGTCGACAACGACATCCGAGCGCTCGAAGCGCCGCACTGTCCCGCTCACGATCTCGCCCGCGCGATCCTTGAACTCGTCGTAAATCATCTCCTTTTCAGCCTGCCGGATGCGCTGCATCATCGCCTGCTTGGCGGTCTGCGCGGCGATGCGGCCGAAATCCTTTGGCGTCACCGGCACTTCGATTTCTTCCCCAATCTGGATGTCGCTCTTGAACATCTTCGCCGTCTTGAATGAAATCTCGTCGTGCTTGTTCGCGACTTTCTCGACGACCGTCAGCTTGGCAAAAGCCTTGATTTCGCCCGATTTTGGATCGATTTCGACACGCAGATCCTTCGCCGGGCCCACCGCTTTGCGAGCGGCTTGGAGCACGGCGTTATTGATCGCTTCGAGGAGCACTTCACGTTTGATGCCCTTGTCGCGCTCGAAAAAGTCAAGGCCTGCGAGGATTTCACTGTTCATAATTCTGGTTCCAGTTCCGGGGACAAAAAAAAGTGGGTTGTAGGCCCACTTGGCTGTAGCCGGATTTGGACGGCCAAAGTAAGCGCCTCCTCCAGAAGCGTCAAGGCCCAAACCCGACTGGGGTTTGCGGTTCGCGCCCGTTCCGTTCGCTGCGAATTTACATTGTGGCACTCAACTTTGGCATGAAAAAGGTCGTCTTCTTCGATGCCGCCGGGACGCTCTTTTACCTGCCGCGCAGCGTCGGTTGGCACTATCGCTCCGTCGCCGAGCGGCACGGATGTTTTCTCGACGAACGAGCCCTGAGCGTCAGCTTTGGCGCGGTTTGGAAGGAAATGCCCGCCCGTCCGGCGACCGGCGTTGCGCGTGCAGATGACGCCAAGGGATGGTGGCGCGAATTGGTCGAACGGGTGCTCGATCGCTGCGGCGTACCTGCGACGGAACTCGATCGGGCGGCTTATTTCGAGGAATTGTACCGGGAATTCACACTTCCCGGGATCTGGGAGCTATTTCCCGATGTGCGCGAGGCTTTGGCCGCGCTGCAGCCGCGATTTCGTTTAGGGATCATCTCGAACTTCGATGGCCGATTACGGCAAATTCTCGGCCATCTTGAGATTTCTGCCGCATTCGATCTGGTGGTGATCTCCAGCGAAGTCGGCGCGGACAAACCGGACCCGCTGATTTTCCAGCATGCCCTCAAGCAAGCGGCGGTGGATCTCCACGAGGCGATGCATGTCGGCGATGATCCTGTTCACGACTGGGAGGGCGCGGCCTCGGTCGGACTGGACGTTTTCCGACTCCATCGCCCGGCCAACTCGCTGCGCGACCTCGTCGCCTGTCTTAAAACCCCGTCCGTTTCTTGATCCGAGCGATATTTTCCCGCGCAAATGCCCGCTGATCCGCCGGTAGGTCGGCATCGTTCAGCGCGAGCATAAAACTGTCGATCGAGCGTTCTGCGTCGCCCGTCGCCGCATAAGCCTGCCCGAGATAAAGTTGGTAACCGCCGACGGGACGGCCCTCGCTTTCCGCCAAGGCGATCAGCTTTTCCAGCGCCTCGATCTCCGCTTTGTAGGCATGGGCTTCGTGCGCGATCTTCGCATGATAGAAAAGCAGGCTAGGATCGTCCGGCATCTTCGTCACGAGTTCGCGGGATAGCGCGTAGGCTTCGTTGTAGCGTTTTGTGCCGTAGAGCAGCTGGGTTTTCGTCGCCAGCGCCGGGAGGAACTTGCGATCCGCTGCCAGCGCCCGTTCAAGCTGCGCGGCGGCTTCGCGCCACTCCGCGCGGCCGAGGTGATAGATCGCGAGGCCGTTGGCGGCGTCGGGGAGTTGGGGAGCGAGATGCACCGCTTCATCGAGCAATTGCCGGCCCGCCGCCGGTTGCCCCGCCGCCAGCAATTTCACCGCCGTCTGCGCCAGTGCCGTCGCCTGATCGCGGGATGATGTCTCCTTCATTCGCGCCCGCACCGGCGCAAAATCCGCCACTTCCCACACCTTCCCGTCATCCCGCCGGAATACGAGGCTGGTGTGATCGGCATAGCTCAGCCGCCAGTCCTTGGTTTCGACGAGGTGATCGAGCAGCGGCTTAAACTGGCTCGGATCGCCGGTGAGGAGCAGGGCATCGAAGCGGTAGCGCCGGTCGAGCTGCCGGAAAAGTTTGGGATTCTGCACCGCCTGGGTCAGCCCGCGCGCCCGTTCCGATGTTTCATCGCGGTCTTCGGCGGTGAGCAGATCGGGGCGTTGCTCCCCTAACCAAGGACGCGCCACGCTGTTAAAATAGAGCGATCTGGCCTGGAGCACCTCCAACGCCAGCGTCGGCGTAGTCAGCAGCGGATCCGGTTTCCGCCCCGACCCGCGCAGGGCCACGATGACCGCCGCCAGAATCGTCACCGCCGCCAGAGCCAGGAGGATGCGGCGATGCGTGCGCAGGAAGTCGAGAAGGCGGGTCATCGGGAGCGCGGAAGCTAGCCCTAATTATTCCTTGCGTCACCATTCCCGCTGAATTATCCATCCGCCCTCGTTTTTCACCGGGTTGGTAGCTCAATGGTAGAGCAGCGCCCTTTTAAGGCGTTGGTTGAGGGTTCGAGTCCCTCCCAACCCACTTCTGGAAATACTCTGGAGGGCTGATGGATACAGGGTTTAGCGACGATCATAAGAGCTCTGCATTCGCGCTCATTCGGACCCATAAAGTCAGGAAAATGCCCATTCTATTGGCAGTCAATTGGCAGTGGATCGCTCGACTGATGCGCTGAATTGTGAGGTCGGACGCGCCGGACGCCGAAATTCAAGTTCGTCTGAGCGGGGCAGGGGAGGGAATTTCAGGTTCGCAGCCCAACGAACTCGCAAGAACGCGTCCGAGTCGTCCGGGGACAGTGGGGAGAATTTTCCACTGCTCCAATCTCGGACCATCCGGACGTGATAACGGTGCCCGCGCGGGAGAACGTCTGCTTTGTTGATTCCGTAGTTTTGGATCGCTGCTGCTCACGACGGCCGCTCATTTTTCCTGGGCGAAATGCGGCGTGTCATTCGCCGGAAAGCTTGCAGTATCGTCTGAATGGCACGGCACACTTTCTCGTTTTCCTCGCGCACTCGTTCCGCATGAGCGACCCGAATCTCTCCTCCTTCATCTGGTCCGTCGCCGATCTTCTTCGCGGCGACTACAAGCAATCCGAATACGGCAAGGTCATCCTCCCGTTCACCGTCCTGCGGCGGCTCGATTGTGTGCTGGAGAAGACGAAGGCGGCGGTGCTCGTGGAAAAGGAAGTTCGCGAAAAGGCCGGCCTGAATCCCGAGCCCTTCCTCCTGCGGAAATCAGGCCAACTCTTCTACAACACCTCGCCGCTCGACCTGAAGAAGCTCATGGGCGATCAGGATCACATCGGCGAAAACCTCCGCGCCTACATGCAGGCGTTCTCGCCCGCGGTGCGCGACATTTTCGAGAGCTTCGAGTTCCACACCCAGATCGACAAGCTCGCCAAGTCCGGCCTGCTCTACCTCGTCACCGAAAAGTTCGCCAACATCGACCTCCATCCAGAGGTAGTGAGCAACGCCCAGATGGGCGCGGTCTTCGAGGAACTCATCCGCAAGTTCGCCGAGCTTTCCAATGAGACCGCCGGAGAGCACTTCACCCCGCGCGAGGTCATCCGGCTCATGGTGAATCTCCTCTTCATCGAGGACGATCAGGCGCTCACCAAGCCCGGCGTCGTGCGCAGCATCTACGATCCCACCGCCGGCACCGGCGGCATGTTGAGCGTCGCGGGCGAGCACCTCGCCGAGATCAATCCCGGCGCCCGGCTTGTCATGTATGGGCAGGAGCTGAACCCCGAGTCCTACGCTATCTGCAAGGCCGACATGCTGATCAAGGGCCAGGACATCGCCAACATCATCTTCGGCAACACCCTCTCCGCCGACGGCCTGCACGGGAAGCACTTCGACTACTCGCTCTCCAATCCGCCCTTTGGCGTCGAGTGGAAGAAGATCGAAAAGGAAATCCGCAAGGAAGCTGCCGAGCACGGCTTCAATGGCCGCTTCGGTCCCGGCCTGCCGCGGCCTCCGCGATCGGCTTTTTGAATCACGCCAACGTTCCGGATTTTGCGAAGGCTCAGTTGAGGCATACCCTGCAGACGATTTGGGGCGAACAAGAACTCACTGCGTCGGGTTTGGTGTTTTCCAAACGCGACGTGCTCATTTCTGTGCGCGGCGGGGAAATCCTGACGGGAGGCGCCCCGCTTGATCTGATTCTGCGCAAGGTTGAGGAAGTCCGCGCCATCTTCTATCGGACAATTGAACTGCTACTGCTGAAGCCCTTTCGATCCCGGGGGGCGCCAACCTTCGAGATTCAGCAACAGTTTCGACCGTGGCTTTTTCAAGCGCC
>JBBQIZ010000174.1:0-9600 GCA_038325425.1 Chthoniobacterales bacterium | reverse complement strand
CGGCGGCTCCGCGGCGGCGAGCGGGAGGGTGACGGCGAGGACCAGCGCGAGGAGCGAGAGCTTGGGGGACATGGCGCGAGGATGAACGTTCCGCGATCATTTGCCAAAGCCGAACGCAACAATGGTCTTGAGTGCGGGGGCGCGGTCCCTACGTTTGTTGCACTATGGCTACCGGAACTGGCCCCCCATTCCACCGCCAGCCGTGGCTGGTTGCAGGAGGGATGGCGTGATGGAAGCTCTGAAGATCTTCATCAGCTACGCGCATGAGGATGAGCCGTACCGCCAGGCCTTGGAGAAGTATCTCATCGTCCTCAAACTGCAGGGCCTCATCGAACATTGGGACGACCGCATGATCGTGCCGGGTGACCGCTGGGACGATGAGATCAACGCGAACCTCGAAGGCTGTCACGTCATCGTGCTGCTCGTGAGCATCAATTTCATCGGCTCGGAATACATTCGCGCGAAGGAAATGCGGCGGGCGATGGAACGGCACGGCGCGGGCGCGGCGGTGGTCGTGCCGGTGCTCGTGCGCGTCACGCCGGAATGGTCGAATGTCCTCGGCCTGGGCGCGCTCCAGGTGCTGCCCGTCCAGCCCGGCCGGATCCCCGAGGAAGTCGTGCCGATCAAAAAATGGGACGACGAAGACGAGGCGTGGACCTGCGTGGTCAATGGCTTGCGGCGGACGATCGAGAAATTCCGCAAGACGCAGGCGGCGCGCGCCACAGCCGCGACCACCACGCCCGCCTCCGTCGCCGAACCAAAGCCGCGTGCGACCACGGCGGCGACCGTGGCCAGCGCGGACGGCCTGAAGGCGCTGCGCGAACTGATGGCGGACGGGGACATCCACGCCGCGGCGGACAGCTTCCGCAAAGACTTCGCGGACGCCAGCGAACACATCGTGGTGCTCGGCGATTACAAGGATCTGCACGACGCGCTGCACGACCTGCACTTCCAGTGCTACAACTTTGCCCTGCAGGAATCGCGGCGCGCCGACTCCGCGGCGGTGAATTGGGAAAGCCTCATTCACGCCGAAGCCGTGCTGCTGCGCATCCTCGAGGCGATCCGCGAAGTCGCGGCGCGGCCGACGCTGGCCCCGGCGGAGACGGCCTTTGTCGCCGACCTCGAGGACGCGAGTTGCGAACTGCACGCGGCGATCGATTCCAACGAACTCGCGCAGGTCAAACCGCCCGTCCGCCGCCTCAGCCGGGTGCTCGCGATCCAGCCGTCGAAGATCAATTTGCGGCTCAATGACACCGCGCGCGGCCTGCCGCTCGTGGCGCTCGCCGAGAGCATGGCGAAGATGCGCGGTCAGCTCAAAGACACAGACCTCGCCTCGGAGGAAGGGCGGCGCTTCGACCAGGGCGTGACCGCGCTCGCGGCGCTGCGCAAGGACGTGCAGGAACTTTGCGCGGAGCACGACACGTGGCAGGAGATCGATGCGGAGATGCGGCGGATCGAGGCGCAACTCGGGCAGGATCTGGGCGATCTGGAATTTTCCTGGGAAGGCTTGCGCAAGAAGCTGCTCGCGCTGTGCAGCGACCCGGCGGAGCCGTGGGGGGTCGTCCTGACCGAGGAGGTGGAAAAACTCGACGCGGCGCTCGCGGCGGGCGTCCCGACGCGGATCACGCAGGCTTTCCGTCGCTGTTACAGCAAGGCGGGCGCGCGCTTTTACGATGTCGATTTCGAACTGAAGGAACTCTGCGATGAGCTGCGCAAAGTCGGCGCCGAGCTCGACAAAATCCTCGCCAAACTATGAGCGACTCCGCCCCCCAACCGTCGGCCAACTACTTTGGATACCCCGATCTGGCGGGACTGAAAACCGCGCACGCCCGCCTCATCCAGCAGCAGGAGGAACGGCCGTCTCAAAAATCTCCGGCCGACGAATTCCTCGACACCGTCTCGGATTTTGTGATCCGCGCGCAGGCCACGGGCCAGGTGCTCGGCACGGACGACGACCGGACCGCTGCGCAAAACATCATCGACTACTGGGTCACCGTCCTGATGCGCGGCCGGCGCACCCCGCCCGAGACCGGGCTGGCCGAGTTCCATTCGCAGCCCGGTTCCACCGAATCGCTGCGCAACCGCCCGGTCGCCGAATATCTCGCGGAGGAGCGCACGACGATTCGCCGCCGTCTCGGACTGAGCGCAGCGGCGGCGCAATGGGACGACGCGGAACGCCCGCGGGCGCTGCTCTGGGGCGGGCCGCAACTCGACGAGGCGGCGAATTACGACGACCTGACGCCACTGGAGCGGGAGTTCATCGCGGCCAGCCGCAGCGACGAACGCCGCTCGCTGCTGCGCCGCCGGATCGTCCTCTACTCCGCCCTGACCGCTGCGGCGCTGATCGTCGCGCTGGTCATCTCCAATCTCGTCGCGCTGCGCACGGCCGCCGAGCAGCGGCGCGACGCCGCCGAACAACGGGCGCGGACGGAACAGGAAAGCCGGGAAAGGGCGCAGCGCCTGTTTGCCACAAAGCTCGTCGAACGCAGCGGCTTTCTCCTCCGGCAGGGCGATATCGCCGGCGCGCTGCTCTGGCAGACCGATGCGCTGGCCACCTGCGATCGGCCCGAGAATGAGGCGCTGCACCGGCTGCGCATCGGCACCGCCCGGGCGCAGTTGCCGAAGCTCGAACAGATCTTCCTCGAGGAAAAGTCCGCCTACCTTTGCAACAATGCGCGCTTCAACGCGGACGGCTCGCGCGTCGTCACCATCGCCAACGAAAAAGGCGGCGGCGGCGTGGCGCGGCTTTGGGAGGCGGCCTCCGGGCGGCTGCTGGCCGAGTTCCCCGAGCCCGACGCGCAGGTCAACGACGCGGGCTTTTTCTCCGATGGCCGCGTCTTCACCGCGACCGGCACGCGCGGTTCCGGCAAAGGCGCGTTGCGGTTCTGGAAGGATTCCGGCGCACCCGACGGCGGCTTCGAAAACCTCGGCGGCGCGGTGATCTTCGCGGTGGCCAGCCCGGTCCGGGACGGGGAAAATCGCGACCTGGTGCCCGAGCGCATCGGCTTCTGTGTGGAGGGCGCGGAGGGCCGGTCGATGATCGTCGAAGTCCGCCGGATCGCCGACGGCGTGTCGATGACCGCGCCGCTGGCGTGGGCGGGTGAAGTGCGGGAGCTGATCTTCAGCCCGTCGGGCACTTACTTCGTGGCGGGCGGTTCGGTGCAGGCGCCCGTGGCGCGCGACGACCAATCGCTGGCCGGGCAGGTGGGCGTCTGGAATGCGTGGACGGGCGCGGAGTCGAGCTGGGAAATCCGCACGACGCTGCCGGTGACCACGGTCGCCTTTTCACCCGACGATCACGCGCTGGCCCTCGGCACGGGCCAGGCCGGTGACCGGCCCGGGACGGTGGAAGTGTGGGAGATCTTTGCCGCGATGCCGACCGTCCAGGCCGATCGCCCGATCACGACCCGGCGCCTGTTCGCAGGCGAACATGGCAAGCAGGTCAGTTCGGTCGCGTTTCATCCCGAGGGGCGGCGCGTGCTCAGTTCCAGCCACGACGAAACGGTGCGCGTCTGGGATGCGCGCCGCGGCGGTCCGATCTTCGAGGTCCGGCACGAGAGTTCGGTCTTCCGCGCTACCTTCAGCCCCGACGGCCGCTGGATCGTCAGCGGCGGGCGCGATCAGACCGCGCGCGTCTGGGACGCGCTGACCGGCCGGCCGGAAGTGGCGCCGCTCAACCACGCCGGCACCGTCGCGCACGTCCGCTTCGATCCCGCGGGCGAGCGCCTGCTGACGACGACCACCGACGGTGCCCGGCTATGGCGGCTGCGCACCGGCGAACCGCCCGCGCCGATTCTGCGGCTGAACGAGCCGGTGTGGAAAATGACGGTGAGCGACGACGGTCAGCGTGCGGTGGCGATCGGTCGCTACGGCAACCTCGGCCAGTGGGAGGTGAAGACCGGCCAAGGCGCGAGCGGGCGGCTGCCGTTCCACGAGGGAAGCGGTGCCTTCTTCAGCCCCGATGCCCGCCGCGTCCTCGTCGCCGCCCGTCCCAGCCTGGGCTCGACGCGCGAATCGGTGCGCCTGCACCAGCTCGCTCCCGAGGTCACCCACGGCCCCACGCTCGCCATCAAAGGCCCGATCACCTGCGCCGTTTTCAGTCCCGATGGGCAGCGCCTCTTCGTCGCCAGCGGCCCGCGGGGCACGGAGGCCGGCCAGGCGGAGTTGCGGGATGTCACGACCGGCGACCGCACCGTCCCCGCGCTTGAAATCGCCGGCACGGTGACGTATGCGGCTTTTTCCCCCGATGGCCGGTATCTGCTGACGGCGGGCGGCTCGACGAGCCCGGTGGGGGGCGAAGCCCGCGTCTGGGATGCGGCCACGGGCGAAGCCCTCACGCCGCCGCTGCGGCACGACGAGCAAATCACCCACGCCAGCTTCAGCAGCGACCTGCGCCTGCTCATCACCGCCAGCGTCGATGATTCCGCGAAAATCTGGGAGCTGGACCTGGCGAAAAAGGGGGCCCGCCAAGCGCACCGGCTCGCCGAGCACAGCGCCGATGTCGGGCACGCGTCGTTCAGCCCGAAGGGCGGCTACGCCGTGACCGCGAGCTTCGACCGTTCGGCCATGGTCTGGTCGATCGCGGAGGGGAAACGCATCTCGATCCTGCTGCATCCCGGCTGGATCAACGACGCGCAATTCAACAAGGACGGGCGTTTCCTGGTGACCGCGTGCAGCGATCAGATCGCGCGCGTCTGGGAAGTCGCCACGGGCGACGTCATCGCGCTCTTCCGCCACAATGGCGAAGTGACGAAGGCGTTTTTCACGCCCGCGGGCGACGTGATGACGCTCAGTCTGGACGAACCCGCGGCCCGCGTCCGCGAAGCGCGCGCGAGCGGCCAGGCGGGCGCCGAATCGGCCCCGCGCCGGACGATGCTGCGCGCCCAAACGTGGCGGCTCGTGCCCGCCGAGGAGCCCGCCGCGGCGCTCACCGCCTTTGCCCGCATCCTGCGCGCGCATCACATTGAAAAGGAGCGCGACCTGGTGCGCTTGAAGCGGCCGGAGTTTGCCGCGCTGTGGAAGGAGCACGCGGCCCTCATGCACGCGGTGGCCGCCGAGGTGCCGGAGCCGCCGCCATTTCTCGCCGTGGCCGATAGCGAGGCGACCGGCCAGTGGTTCGCCGCGCGCTGGCATCTCAGCCGGGCGCTGAAAGCCCAGCCCGACGATGCCGCGCTGCTCGCGCGCCGCGGGGAGGCCGCCACGTTGCTGCGCCAGTGGGAGGCCGCGATCGCCGACTTCGAGCGGGCTGTGATGCTGAAGCCGACCGCCGATGCCTATCTGCACCTCAGCCGCGCCGATCTGGAACTGAACCGCTACGGCGAGGCGGTCGAGCACGCCACCAAGGGGCTCGCGATCGAGCCGCGGCACGCCCTCTACATGAACCGCGCGGAAGCCTTCGCGGCGCAGGAGGATTGGACGGCCGCGGTGGAGGATCTCGAACGCGCGATCGCGCTGCAACCCGCGCTGGGCGCGCCCTACGAGCGGCTCGCCGCCGTCCGGCTCAAACAGAACCTGCCCGAGGAATACCGGAAGACCTGCGCGCGGTTGCTCGACCGGGTGGAAAAGGACAACAGCCTCGCCAGCACCGCCGCGTGGGCCTGCGCGCTGTCTCCGGGAGCCTTGGAAGATCCGGCGAAGATCGTGGAACTCGCCCGCCTCACGCTCACCCGGCAGCCGACGCCCTACTACGACCTGAATACCCTCGGAGCGGCCCTTTTTCGCGCAGGCCAGGATGAGGAAGCGCTCCGGCGCCTCCAGGAATCGCGCGACGCCTACATCAAGGAAGCGACCCTGCTCGAGGCGCAGGGTTCGCCGCAGGCCGCGATCATGCCGATCGCCGATGGCCGGCCGGTGGACTGGGTCTTTCTCTCGATGATCGCCACGAAGCAGAACCGCCGCAGCGAAGCCGAGGTCTGGCTGAACCGCGCCACGGCCGCGCTGCAGGCGCGCAGCGTCACCGATCCCCGGCGCGCCTGGCACCGCATCGAACTGGAAACCCTGATCGAGGAAGCGAAGGCGGCGCTCGCCGCCAAGGCCCCGGCGTCGTAGAGCCCGGAGGGACGCGCTCCCGCGCGCTCCCACTTCTCGGGACGACGTCGCGCATCGGGCATGGGACGCGCGGGAGCGCGTCCCTCCGTTGGGGCTTAACTCAACTCCAGCCCGCGCATCGTCCCCGTCGAGGTCGCGAATTTGTCCGCCTCAAGGCCCATCCGCTGGAGCATCGAGACAAAGAGATTCGGCAGCGGGTAGTTGCGCTCGGTGTCGAAAGCGAGGTGCTGGCCGTGCTTGAAACCTCCGCCGGCGAAGAGCACCGGCAGGTTCGTCGTGACGTGGGTGTTGGCGTTGCCGAGGTTGGAGCCGTAAACGATCATCGTCCGGTCGAGCAGCGCTTCGCCGCCTTCCTGGGTCGCTTTCAGACCGCCGAAAAGTTCCCCGAGCAGCCGCATGTGGGCGCGGTCGATCGCTTCGAGCTGGGCCAGCTTCTTCGCGCTTTTGCCGTGATGCGACAGACTGTGGTAGCCGTCGGTGATGTCCGTGCCTTCGAGTTCGAGCACCGGCGAATTCACGCTGTCGAGCATGAGCGTGATCGCGCGGCTTGAGTCCGTCTCGAACGCCAACCGCGCCATCTCGTACATCAGCTTCACCTTTTCCATGTACTCGCGCGGATCGTCTGGATCGGCGGGCATCTCGCTTTTCACCACCGGCTTCGGTTGGTGTTCCCATTCTTTGGCGGCGTCCATGCGCTTTTCGAGATCACGCACGCCGGTGAAATACTGGTCGAGCCGCTCGCGGTCGCGCGCCCCGAGATCGCGCTGCAGACTGCGCGTCTGATCGGCCACCGCGTCCATGATGCTCCGCCCGAGCTCCAGCTTGCGGACCTGCGCCTTCACCTGCTCGGGCGTGCCGCGGAGGAAGAGCTTTTTGAAAACCGCGGATGCCTTTTCTTCGCACGGGATAAGCACACCGCCGCCGGTCCAGGAAAGGCTGCGCGAACCCTGCGCGACATTCACCCCGAGGGTCAGCGACGGGAACCGCGTGAGATGCCCGATCTGCTGCGCGGCGAATTGATCGAGCGAGATGCTGTTGCGAAAACCGCCGCTCCCCGGATGTGGCGCCGCGGTCAGGAAGCAATTGTCCGCCGGGTGGCCGCCGTCCACGTCGGGATGCGACACGCCGCTGAAAACCGTGAAGTCGTTCCGGTGCGCGGCGATCTCCTGGAGATAAGGCGAGAGCGCGTAGTCGCGTCCGGTGCCGGTCGGGAAAAACTGGTCGGGGACGAGGCCGAGATTGTTGCAGATGCCGAGCATCCGGCGCGGCACGGGCGCAGCATTGGCGGCGCGGGAGAACGCCGGCCGCATCGCTTCGAGCAGCGGCAGGGCGAGCGCGACGCCCGAGGCGCGCAGGAAGGAGCGACGCGAGACGGAGCGCTGCGTGGAGACGAAAGAGCCGGGAGTGTTCATGGTGTCAGCGGGTGGTGATGGCGGATTGCAAAGTGGGAATTGAAAAATGCAAATTGCGAATTGCGGAGCGCGCGCCTGCTGCCAACCGGCAATTTCCAATTTTCATTTTTCAATTTTCATTTTTCAATTTGTTGCGAACTGGAAAGTGTTCAGCGGCCTCGCCGAGGCGCGTTGGCTTTCGCCGTCACGATGGATTTGGCGATGATGTTCATCAGTTGCGTGGATTCATCGGTCAGCGGATTGAGTTTCTTGCGAACGAGAAGTTCCGATTTCACCGCGAGCCGCAGCCAGATGCGCGTTTCGCGGAGTTCCTTCAAAACGATCCCGAGCTTGTGCACAAAATCCGCCCGGCTTTCCGCCGCGCACGCTTCACCATAATTCGGGGCCGGCGAAGTCCCGCAACGCACGAGTTGTCCCGCGACATGCCGCCCCAGTCGCGAATCCGGCAGTGCATCCACGACCTTGCCCACGCGCGCCGCAAACTCCAGCAACCGCTCTTCCAACGCATCCGCTTCCGACAGCGCTCCCGCTGCTCCATTTTGCAATTTGCAGTTCTCAGTTTGCATTTTTCAATCCCTCACTTGTGCAAAAAGAGACTGCTCTGGACGATCTCGTGGATAACCGTGCGGACCGCGTATTTGCTGGGTTCGGCGCGATCGAGAATCCGCTCCACCTCCGCACGGTCGCCGAAACGCACCGGCGCGCCGGTGCCGAAGACGATGAGTTGCTGGGCGAGGTTGCGGGCGATCTGGCGCTCGTCCTTCAGGAGGAGTTTCTTCAGTTCGCGGACGTCCTTGAAAGCGCCGCCGCCGGGCAGCTTGCCGCTGGCATCGACTGGCAGCGCGAGGTGGTAGGTGAAGGCGTGGCCGTTTTTGCCGAAGCCGGTTTCCTTCTCGCCTTCGCCGAGCGCCCGGTAGCGGTCGCGCCAGCCGCCGAGCACGTCGAAGTTTTCCAGCGCGAAGCCTGCCGGGTCCATCTTGTCGTGGCAGACCGCGCAGCTTTCCTGGGCGCTGTGTTTGGCGAGTTGCTCGCGGATGGTCGTCGCGCCGCGGGTGTCGGGTTCGATCGCCGGAACGGCGGTCGGCGGCGGCGGAATGTGCGTGCCGAGGATGCGCTCCATAATCCAGACGCCGCGCAGCACCGGCGAAGTGGTGGTGCCGTTCGCAGTGATCTTCAGCACGCTGGCCTGGGTCAGCAATCCGCCGCGCGGGCTGTCCGGCGGCAGCTTCACTTTGCGAATCGCCACGCCCTCGACCAGCGGCGTGGTCCGCGCCGGGCTCGGAGCGTCGGCTTCCGCGGTGCGGTCCGCGACCTTGGCATTCGTCGGCAGGCCGTAGTGCCCGGCGAGCCGTTCGTTGAGCATCGCGAAGTCCGACGCGACGATGTTCCGCGCCGGCAGGTTCGCCTTCACCAACTCGGAGAAGAAGCGCTGCGTCTCCTCAAGCGCAGATTCCACGAGCAGATCGTCGAGGTAATAGTCGGGATACAGGCCGGCGTCGGGCGAAGTCGCGTCGGACTTCCGCAGGTCGAGCCAGTAGTCGAGGAAGGCATCCACAAAACGCCGCGAGCGCGGATCGGCGAGGAGGCGCTCCGCCTGGACGCGCAGCACCCCGGGCTGGCGCAGTTCGCCTTTCGCGGCGAGGGCGCGGAGCTTGTCGTCGGGCGGTGAGTTCCAGAGGAAATAGGCGAGCCGCGCGGCCAGCGCGTGATCGTCGAGCGGGCCGGGCTTTTCCTCGAGCGTGACGAACCCCGGCGAACACAGCACCGCCGAGTAGCCCGCGATCATCGAGTCGGTGAAGCTGCCGCCCGATTTCGTCGCGTGGTCGACGACCGCGAGGAAGCGCTGCACTTCACCCTCCGCGACCGGCCGGCGGTGAGCGCGCGCGAGGAATGTCTTCATCAGCCGCGCCGCATCGGCCTTCGCATCGCGCGGCACCGCTGCCACATTCTTGCCGACTTTCTTCAGCGGCAGATCGCCGAAAAGCAGCTTGTGCCCGGCGGTCGGCCACTGGTCGAGGATCGGCCCCTCGACCTCCAGCCAGCGATAGGCCACGCCCGGCTGCCCGTCCTTCTCCGCGAGCGGATTGTGAAACCCGCCGGGATTGCCGGGGCGCGAGCGGAAGAGCCGCGCGGCGTCGGG
>JBBQIZ010000173.1:0-9626 GCA_038325425.1 Chthoniobacterales bacterium | reverse complement strand
TGATCACGCATAATTTCGGCATCATCAGCGGCATTGCCGATCGCGTGGCGGTGATGTTCCGCGGGAAGATCGTGGAATACGGCGAGACCAAAGAGGTGCTGACCAATCCGCAGCACCCGTACACGAAGGCGCTTATCCAGTGCATCCCGCAGCCGGGGCAGAAGCGCGAACGCCTCGCGACGATCGACCACGCCGCGCTCGAGGCGACGATCTAAGGGGCAACCCCGGGAAACTGCCTGCCCCTCCGCGGAGCGGATCATCTGCTTTTTTCGCAAAGTCCGCATGGCCCGCAACATCCCGCTCTTCATCGCGTTTCGCGTGCTCTTCAACGCGCGCTGGTATTACCCGGTGCTGGCCGTGCTCTTCCTCGATCTCGGGCTGACCATCGAGCAATACGCACTCCTCAACGTCGCCTGGGCCGCGGCAATCGTCGGGCTGGAAGTGCCGTCGGGCGCACTCGCCGATCAGATCGGGCGCAAGCGGATGGTGGTGTTCGCCGCGGCGCTGATGGTCGTGGAGATGCTCGTCTTTGCCTTGGCCCCGCGCGGCAATCCGACGCTGCTCTTCGCCCTTTTCCTCGTCAATCGTGTGCTCAGCGGGGCGGCGGAGGCGTCAGCGAGCGGCGCGGATGAAGCGTTGGCCTACGATTCGCTCGTCGCGGAGGGGCGCGGGGCGGAATGGCCGCGGGTGTTGGAGCGACTGATGCGCTGGCAGTCGGCGGGTTTCTTCGGCGCGATGATGCTCGGCGCGGCGGTGTATGATCCGCGCCTCGTCCAGAGCGTCGTGGACTTCTTCGGCATCGCTTGGACGGCTACCGCGGAAGTAACGCTGCGTTTTCCGATCTACCTTACGCTCGGCAATGCCGTGCTCGCGTTCCTCGTCGCCCTCCGCATGCGCGAGCCGAGCACCGTCAAAACCGCGACTTCCGTGGCCGCAACCTGGCGCGCCACCGGGGCCGCCGGGCGTTGGATTTTGGCCACACCCCTGGTCCTCGCGGTGATTCTCGGCGGGCTGTGTTTCGACAGCATCGTGCGGCTCTTCCTGACCATCGCGAGCAATTACTACCGGCTCATCGGCCTGCCCGAGGCAACCTTCGGGCTGATCGGCTCGGGCTTTGCCTTGCTCGGTTTTTTCACGCCCCCGCTCGCGCGCCGGCTTGTCGAACGGCACACGATGCGCGGCAACTTCACGATCGTCGCAGCCTGCATTTTGACGGGCTTGCTCGGTGTCGCGCTAGTCCTGCCGGGCTACGGACTGCTCTTTCTCCTGCCGCTCGGCGTGTCGATGTCACTCACCGGTTTTTTCGTTTCCCACTACCTGAACGCCGCGGTCACCGACTCCGCGCAACGCGCCACCGTGCTGAGTTTCCGCGGCCTGGCGTTCAACCTCGCCTACGGAGGAGTCGGTCTGCTTTTCGCAGCGCTCACCCGCGGGCTGCAGCATCACGGACCGCCGGACGCCGTCTTCGCCGCCGCGCTCGGCTGGCTGCCGTGGTATTTCGTCGCGACCGCGATTCTGGTGGCGGTCGTCGGCTCGCGACTGCTGCGCGCGAAACAGAGCCCGGAGGGACGCGCTCCTGCGCGTCCCTAAACCAGGACACGCAGGAGCGTGTCCCTCCGAGGCAGCCCTAGCCGGCGAACGCGCGCAGCGCTTCCGCGAGCGCTTCCATCGGCAGGCCGATGACGTTGCTGAAGGAACCTTCGAAATGGTCGATGAGTTCGCCGGCGTCGTCCTGCGCCGCGTACGCCCCCGCCTTGTCCAGCGGGCCAATCCGGGAGAGATAGGCGCGGAGTTGTGCGTCGCTCAGTTGGCGGAATTGCACGCGCGTGACCTCGATGAAACCGCGCTCGCGGCCCGTCGCAGCGTGACGCAGCCAGACGCCGGAATAAACGTCGTGCATCCGGCCGTTGAGCCGCTTCAACATGACCAGCGCGTCCGCCATGCTGACTGGCTTGCCAAAGATCTCCCCTTCAAACGCCACGACCGTATCGACGCCGATGATCACCGCATGGAGATGCGCCCGCGCCACCGAAGACGCCTTGGAGCGGGCGTTGTAGAGCGTGATCTCACCGGGCGAAAGATACGGCGGGGCGATCTCTGCAACGTCGGCGGGCAGCACCCGAAAATTGTAGCCGTGCTCCAACAGCAGACGCCGCCGACGGGGCGAAGCGGAAGCGAGGATGAGCGGCGGCATGGCGCGGCGCGCGAACGAAGGGCGCTATTTCTCCGGCTGAAATTTAAGCGCGGGCGAGGTCACTTCCTGGTAGCCGGCGGGAATCTTGAAGATCGCGGGATCGACGTTTTCCTCCTTCACCGAAACGAGCGTCGTGACCGTTTTTTTGCCGCCCAATTCGATTTCAGTTTTCATCGGCAGGCCCGGGAAATCCTTCATCTCCGGCAGGAGGCCCTTGCCCATCGCCGAGATCGCACCGGACTGAAATTGATCCAGTTGCGCGAGCACCGCGGGGTAATTGGGAAAATCCTTCGCGATCCAATAGGTGATCTTCATCGCGCCGAGCGCCACGGTGAAAATTTCGCACTCATACTCACCGACCTTTTCCTTCTTTTCGGTGGGCTGCAGTTTGACCGGCTCCCCAGCGGGCCGCTGCGCCAGCAACTGCTGCATCATTGCCTTGGTTTCCTCCGCGGAGACTTTGAGAAACGTTTTCCCGCTGTGCACGAGCGTGATCATTTCGCCGGTCGCCCCATCGCTGATCATGCTCAGCGTGGCGGTCAGATCGGCGCGCGCCTGTTTCCCTTTGATCCGCATCTTCTGCTCACCCGCCTGCCCGCCGCCTTCCACCTTTTGGACGATGACGAGATCCGCCCGCGCCGCGACCGCGAAGACCAACAACGCGGCGAGGCTGGCCAGCGCCGTCCTCATACGCCTTCGCCCGAACCGCCACCGCTGCTGCCGATTTGCTCGCGGTATTGCGCGGGGCTCTTGAGTTCCTCGATGTCCTCGCCGGCTTCGACTTTGATCCGAAAGATCCATCCTTCGCCGAAGGGGTCGGCATTGATCAGCGCTGGGTTCGAGGTCAGGGCGTCGTTGACCGCCGTGATCGTTCCGGAGATCGGGGAATAAATATCGCTCGCCGCTTTGACGGACTCGACCACGCAAATCGGCTGCCCGGCCTGCGCGGTGGCACCGACTTTCGGCAGCTCGACATAGACGACATCGGTCAGTTCGGCCTGGGCGTGGTCGGTGATGCCGACGGTCGCTTCCGCGCCGTCGAGGCGCAGCCATTCGTGGGTGGCGGCGTATTGCAGATCTTCAGGAACGTTCATGATGGGAGTTTGGAGAAAGGTCAGGCGGGCGGCGCGCCGACGCGATGCAGCGGCTTTTTCTCGATGACCGCCGGGAAACGTTTGCCGCGGATTTCGATTTCGATCGGCTCGTTGATCCGCGCAAATTCCGTCGGGATGTAGGCCAGGCCGATGCCGATCTGGAGCGTCGGCGAAAGCGACCCGCTGGTCGTTTCGGCGATCTTCGTGTCGCCTTTGAAGACCCCGTAATGCGAGCGCGGCGGCGGCGAGGCACCGGTCATCCTGAACGGCACGAGACGGCGCTTCACCCCTTCCTGCTTTTGCCGGGTGAGCACATCGCGACCGATGAACTCCGGTTTTTGCAGGTCCACGAAGATCGAGAGGCCGGCCTCGATCGGCGTAGTATCCGCTCCGAGATCGGACCCATTCAGCGGGTAGCACATCTCCAACCGCAGGGTGTCGCGTGCGCCAAGGCCGCACGGTTTGATGCCGAACTCCGCGCCTTTGCGCAGGATGTCGGTCCACGACTTCTCCGCACGCGAGGCCGGGCAGAAAACCTCGAACCCGTCCTCGCCGGTGTAACCGGTGCGCGCGATGAAATACGTTTCCCCTTCCAGTTGGAGACTGAGGATTTCGTTCCGCGCCGGGCGCGAATACCGGCCTTGGAAAAAGGCGTCGAAAAGTTGCGCCGAGCGCGGCCCTTGCACCGCCAGGCCGGCAAAATCGTCACTGCGGTTCTCCAAGCTGACCCCCGGCGCGAGATGCTGCTGCATCCAGGCAAAATCCACATCGATCTTCGCGGCATTGACCACGAGCAGCCAGCGCGTCGCGCCGATCCGGTAAACGATCAGATCGTCGATCACCCCGCCCGCTTCGTTCAGCAGCAAGGTGTACTGACACTCCCCGATCTCCAGCCGATCCACGTTGTTCGTCAGCAGTCGATTCAGCCAGGCCGCCGCGTCCGCACCTTCCGCAAAAAACTGCCCCATGTGCGATATATCGAAGACGCCGAGACCGCTGCGCACCGCGCGATGTTCATCGATGATCCCCGAATACTGCACCGGCATCGACCAACCGCCGAAATCGACCATCTTCGCGCCGAGGCGCACATGCTCGGCGTGGAGCGGGGTCTGCTTTAATGGAGAGGCGGCGGGCACGTGCGCGAGCGTAGGTGCTCGGGAAACCGTGTCAATGGGGGGCATGCCGGGCGAATCCCCGGTTGCATTTGGACGGGATGCATCCAGAGTCTGCGCTCGCCAAAAAAACATGCACTGGATCGACCGCGCCGAAGCAAAATTTGGCCACCTAGCCATCCCCGGATTACTGCGCTACATCGCCGCGCTCAATGCCCTGTGCTTTGTGCTGATCAAGCTCAACCCGAACTTCGCCAGCCTGCTCTATCTCGACCCGACACTCGTCATGCAGGGGCAGGTCTGGCGCCTCGTCACCTACATTTTCATCCCGGTCATCGGCGGGCTTTTCCCGGACTGGCTCGGCGCGGCGATGTATGTCCTTTATTTCATCTGGATCGGCGATGGGCTCGACCAGGCGATGGGCTCCTTCCGCCTGAATCTCTTTTATCTCATCGGCATGGTCGGGACCACCGTCGCTGCTTTCGTCGCCGGCGGGCAGCAGAGCGGATTTCTGCTCAATACCTCGCTGCTCTTCGCCTTCGCCCGGTTTTACCCGGACCTGACGATCTACATTTTCTTCGTCCTGCCGGTGAAAGTGAAATGGATGGCCTGGATTTCCGCGGCGTTCGTCCTGCTCGGCTTCGTCGGCGGCACCTGGGGTTATCGCGCCGCGGTCATCGCCGCCCTTGGCAATTTCTTCCTCTTCTTCGGCCGCGATATTTTTCAGGAGGCGAAGCACCGGCAGGAAGTTTCCGGGCGGCGGGAGCGTTTTGAAAAGGCGCGCGTCTCCGAAGAGGAAGCGCTCCATCAGTGCGCGGTCTGCGGGCGGACGGAACTCGTCGCCCCCGAACTCGACTTCCGGGTCGCCCGCGACGGCGAGGAATATTGCTCCGAGCATCTGCCGAAAACGCCGCCCCCGCCGGCGCAGGTCTGAGCCCGGCTTTTAACGCCGCGTCGGCAGCACCGACACCGTCGGCACCGGCCGGGAATGGGCGATCGCCACTTCCACCGTCACGAGACAAATATCGTCCGCCGGCGAGGCGGGGGCGATGAACGCATGCACCGCATCGACCAGCGCCTGCGTGATTTCGTGCCCGCCCCGCGACAGATGCGCGAGGATCGAGTCGCGCACCCGCTCCATCCCGAACTCCTCGCCCGCCGCATTGTAGGCTTCGTGGACGCCATCGGTGAAGAGCAGGAAAATATCGCCCGCCCGGACCGCGCGCGTCCATTTGCTGTAAGTCGCGCCGGGCAACAACCCGAGCGCCGGATTACCCTTGAGATTCTCGATCAGCGGCACCACCTGGCGCGTCGCGCGATTGGCCACGAACGGCGACGGATGCCCCGCCGAGGCATAGGTCGCCGTCGCCGTCTCGGTGTCGATCACGAGATAAAAGGCCGAGACGAAAATCGTGTCCTGGCTGTCGCGCACGATCTCGTGAAAATGCTCGTTGAGCCGGGCGAGAAATTGCGCCGGATCGTCCGTCCCGAAAGCCAGGTTGTGCAGCAGCGCGCGCAGGATCGCCGTGACCAGCGCGGACCGCGCCCCGTGGCCCATCACGTCCGCGATGAAGATCCCGGCCCGCTGGTCGGACAGTTTCAGCACGTCAAAGAAATCCCCGCCCACCGCACTCGCCGGCCGGTAGATGTGATGGAACTCCAGCCGCACCGCCGCGGCGTGCGCGAGGCTCGGCACCATCGGATAGGCCTGCGGCATCAGCGCCTCCTGGAATTCCCGCGCCATCTGCAGGTCGCGCTCGATCTCGGCCGTCTTCGCCGCGAGATCGCGCTCCAGCCGCTCGTGATAAGTCAGCACCCGCCCGGCCATGTAGGCAAACTCCTCCGCCAGCTCCTGCAATTCATCACCGGTTTTAATGTCCCGGATCGGCGCGAGCGCTGGCAGCGCGTTCGGCTCCGGCGCGTGATCGCCGAGTTTCGCCGTCGCCCCGATGGCCTGCGCCGCCGTGCGCAGCGCCTCCAGCGGATCGAGAATCTTCCGCTCCGCCAGCCAGTAGCCCGCCAGGACACACCCCAGAATCAGGACCACCCCGCCGGCGCTGAGCAGGAGGATCTGCTGCCGTACCGGCGCCAGCGCCTCATCCGCCGGACGATAGACCAGCACATACATCGGCGTCAGGCCCGTCACCCCCATTTCGTCGCCGCGATGGTCCGTGAAATTCAGCGGCGCGTACCCCGCGAGATGCCGCTCCGGGCCGCGCACCGGCTCCAGCATCCACCCCGGTCGCATCCGCTTGAGCCGTTCCGCGGCGCCCGCCTCAATGCGCTCCGCCAGCGGCTCCACTTTATCCCCCGAGAGCTGCGCGAGGATCCGCCCATCGGCGAGCACTACCTGATGCACCGCCGAATCCCCGGCCAGCGTCGGCGCAAACGAAGTCAGCAGCGGCGACGCATTGACCACGCCCTTCACCACGCCGACCGGCGGTGCCACCGGGTGCTCCCAATCGCGCACCGGCACCGCCACATCCACCGAAAACACCCCCGCGCTGGCGTCGAAATTGATCCCCTCGACAAAGGCCCGCTGGAACTTTTCCCGCATCGCCCGCTGCCACCACACCTCGTCCGCCTGCCAGTAATCTGAAGACTTCACCGTCGCCCCCGCCAGCTCCCCCCGCGAGTTCGTCACGAGGATTTCCGCAAAGAGCGGATTGATCATCCGAAAGGCGTGCAACTCCGCCGAGATCTCATTGCCGAGGATTTCGCGCACCGGTTCATCCGTCAGCGCGAGCTTCGGCCAGCGCTCCTCCTGCTGCTCGATCGAAAGCCGGAACTCCTCCTCCTTCAGGGTCGGCCCCGCCGCTTCCCGCGCGACCAATTGCGCGCGCAGATCCGAGAGCACGATCCAATCATGCAACTTCCCCACCTGCGCATTCACCGAAAGACTCAGGCTGCGGGCCAGTTCGCGGGCGCGGACCTCCAGCAGCGTGCCCTGCGCCTTGCGATAGTAGCGGTAGCTCAGCAGCTGCGCCGTGAGCAGCGCCGCCCCCAAAGGCAACACCGCCGCGATGACAAGAATACCGATGAGTTTGATCCGGATGCGCAGTTTCACGGGGGGGTCGAGCGGTGGACCGTCGCGCGCAGCGTAGAGACATCACTGCCGGTTGGAAACAGCCGAATTCAACCCCCGGCGTTCAATTTCTCCCCCAGTCTGAAAATCGAGTGTTTACAACTCGTGGCAGAGGCACAGCATCTACGGAGCGGCGGATCATTTCCCGCGGCCGCCGCGGAATTCGAAACAAACTCCAGTGCATGCGGGTCGCGCTCCGGCGGGTGAGCGGACCTGCAATATGTAAGAAATCCGTTATGCCTAAGAAGACGAAAGCCAGCGGCCACCCAGGCCAGCAGACCAAGCAGGGCTATCTCAGCACTGCCTTCGCGACCCCCGAAATCCCGGACTACGTCGTCGTAGAGTTGAAATATGAAAGTCCCGTCGGCTTTGCTGCCTCGGGATTTGGCGCCGCAGCAGCCGCCGAACCGAAAGCCGTCGCCCTCAACCGCATCCTCGCCAACTACGACATCGCCGCCGTGCGCTCGCACTTCGGCAAGCCGGCGAAAGACGTGCGCGGCCGCATCGCCATCGCCAGCGCCCTGCCGCGCGCCCCGAAAGCCGCCGCCTTCGCCAAAGAAGGACTCGACGCGGACTTCATCCAGAGCGGCTATGTGCAGATCGTGCCGAAGAAGGGCACCGACGCCGCGAAGCTCGCCCGCGAACTCGGAAAGCAGGACTCCGTCTGGCAGGCCTACGTCGCACCCCGGCCCGTCCCCGCCATGCCCGAGGGAAGCGCCGCCGGATCGCGCAACTTCGAACCCGCGCAGGGCTACCTCAGCTCCGCGCCCGACGGCATCGGCGCCACCGAAGTCTGGTCGCTGACCGGCGCGAAAGGCAAAGGCGTGACCATCTGCGACATCGAGGGCGCGTGGAATCGTGCCCACGAGGACCTGCCTCGCGGCATCCAACTCATCGGCGGCACCATGCTGCCCGATCTCGGCTGGCGCGACCACGGCACCGCCGTGCTCGGCGAAATGGTCTCGCTGCCCGACGGCAAAGGCACCGTGGGCATCAGTCATCAGGCCACCGCGGTGGTGCAATCGGCGGTCATCAACGGCGTCTTCAACACCGCGGGCGCGCTCGCCAACGCGACCTCGAAACTCAAGGCCGGCGACGTCATTCTCATCGAGCTCCAGGCCACCGGACCGAACAACAAATACGTCGCCATGCAGTATTGGGACGACATCTTCACCGCCATCGTCGCCGCCACCGCCAAGGGCATCACCGTCGTCGAAGCCGCCGGCAACGGGAATGAAAACTTCGGCCTGCCCGTCTTCAACAACACCGGCCTGCAAAAGGACAGCGGCGCGATCGTCGTCGGCGCGGGCATCCCACCCACCAACCACCTCGATTTCGAAGGCTTCGGTGCGGGCATGCCTGGCTACTCCTCGCTCGGCGTCCCACGGTCGCGCATCTTCTTCTCGAACTACGGGAAGATCGTCAACGTCCACGCCTGGGGCTGGCACGTCGCCACCCTCGGCTACGGCGACGCCCAGGGCGATGCCTCCGAAAATCGCTGGTACACCCTGCGCTTTTCCGGCACCTCCAGCGCCTCGCCCATCGTCACCGGTGCCGTGGCTTGCCTGCAAGGGCGGGCGAAAGCCAAGAACGGCGCGCCGCTCACGCCCGCCAAAGTCCGCGACATCCTCATGAAAACCGGCACCCCGCAAGTCGCCGGTCCAGGCGTTCCGCTGACCCAGCGCATCGGCCCGCTGCCCAACCTGCCGCTGGCGATGAAACTCGTTTGATGGTAGCGAAAGGGATGATCCCGGCTGTCCGCATCCCGACCGGCGCAAACCTGCCCAGCGTGGTTGAAATCAAACTCAAACCCGACTGGCAATTCGACGCCGCGCGGCGCGTCTTTGTCTCCGATGGAGGCGAAAAATTCGCGCCGCGCGGCGAGTTGCCGAAGGCGAGCAAGATCGTCCACAAGACCCCGCAGCACGCCGACGCGGCGCGGAAAGGCCAGACCCTCTCCGCCGCCGAACGCAGCCTCCTGAGTTATCTCCAGGTCATCCTCCCCGCGGGCCATTCCGCGGCGGAAGTGCTGAAAACCATCCGCCAGTGGCCCGGCGTCGCCGAAGTCTCGCTCCCGCCCGAGATCAGCCTGCCCGGCGCTCCGGGCAGCATCGGCTAATCCGCCGCGCGACCGCTTTCAC
>JBBQIZ010000172.1:0-9693 GCA_038325425.1 Chthoniobacterales bacterium | reverse complement strand
TGATAATCCGCGATGAAATAAAACGCCTCCCCCTGCTCCTGCCACTCGATCGCCGGGCGCATCATGCCAAAGTAATTGCCGATATGCGGTTTGCCGGTCGGCTTGATGCCGGAGAGGATGCGTTTCATGGCCGTGAGGAATTTCGGGCGCGCACCATCCGCGACGCCGCCCCGCAGTGTCAAGGGAGCCCGCGCCCCGCCCCGGAAAGCACACGCTAATCCAAATCCATCGCGAACCGGAGCGCCTTCTTGATTCGCTGCATGACTTCCGCCGGCAGGACCCCCAACCGCCGCTCCAGCCTCTTCACGGCCAGCGAGCCGATCCCTTGCACATTCGCCACGCCTTCCAGTCGCAGGAACGGCAGTTTCGGCATCTCCACCTCATACTCGCTTCCCCGGTCTTCCGAGGTCAACGGCACATAGAGCACCACTTTCCGGCACAAGGCTTCTTCGGGATTTATCAGGTCACCATCCCATCACCATTTCTATTAGCGATCCTTTGGTCACTGTTCATCGGAGCAGTTGTCGCGTGGGTCATCACGCACAGGCACCGGCAGAGAGTGGGCGATCAGCCCCCGAACTACTGGAAGGCGGGTCTGTGAGCACGCCAGCCAATGCGTCTCCCGACGCAAGGATGTGGGCAATTCGCGCGACGCGCGCGAAGCCCGGTTCGGTTGCCGTAGACCGCTCCCGCCCGTCAGGGCACGCCGTTTAGGACCAGTTGCCGCGCAGCCGCCGGCCGGCTTGCCGGAGGAAGCGCTCCAAATGCGCTTCGCCGCGGTGCACGCCGTCACCCACCGCGTGGGCACCATTCGCCGCATACGCGCCCGCTTTGCGCAGCGCCGGCTCGCCGATATCGCGCAGCCGCTCCTCGAGATCGGCCACCAAGGCCGCGAGACGTTGCTGCGGTTTCGGCTCGGGACGGAGGGCGCGGATGAGGACCGCGGCGGCGAGTCCGACGCCGACGGCCAGCAGCAGACTCGGGCCCGGATTGCGGCGGACATATTGCTCCACTTCCGAGCAGCACTCGGCCATTGGAGGGGTCGCTTCTTGAGGAGGAAAATTGGATTCGATCATGGTGATATTGGTGTGGAATTGGGTGGCTCTGAACCGAGAGGATTCGCGTCCGGGGGCCGGCGCGCGTGCATCGAGTTGCGCCGCAGCGGGCCGCCGGGGGCGCGGGAAAACGTTTGACGGAACCGCATCCCTTCGGCGTCCCTCTCCGCAATCTCCACCCGACCGTGCGTTACCGTCTGCTTATCTTCGATTTTGATGGGACGCTGGCCGACAGTTTCCCGCAGTTCCTCGATCACATGCGGCAGACCGTCGATCACTTCGGATTGCGGCCGATCGACGCCGAAGCGCTCGATGAATTGCGCGGCCGCAGCGCCGCTGAAGTGATCAAATTCCTCGGGATTCCGGCGTGGAAAGTCCCGCTCGTCGGACGCTACGTGCGCCGCCTGATGACCGCAGACGCCTCCGGACTCCGCTTATTCCCCGGCGTGAGCGACGCCCTGCAGCGCCTCGCCCAGCAGGGTCTGGAACTCGCGGTGGTCAGCTCCAACACCGAGGCGAACATCCGCTTGGTCATCGGCCCCGAGACGGCACGTTTGATCGGCTCGTTCGAGTGCGGCGCGTCGCTTTTCGGAAAAGCGGCGAGGTTCCGCAAAGTGCTCCGGCAGACCGGCGTGCCGCCAGCGCAGGCGCTGGCCATCGGAGACGAGATCCGCGACTTGGAGGCGGCCGAGAAAGTGCAGATCGATTTTGGCGCGGTTTCGTGGGGTTACACGAAAGTCGCAGCGCTGCGGACGTTCGCACCGGCGTTCGTCTTTGATCACCTGGCGGAAATCGACGCTGCGGTGCTCGGCCGGACGGAGCCGAGTTCAGAAGATTGATCCGCAACGGTCGCCGCCAGATCGACCGCTACTTCCGTTCTTCCCGCGCGGTCATCTTCGTCCGGGCCTGGTCGAGGAGTCTGCGCTCGGCTCGCGTCAGGCTTTTGACGCCGTGCTGGGAGATTTTTTCGAGGATCGGATCGATCTCGACGGCGAGGAATTGTTCGGCGCTCATGCGTTCCAGCCGGGCGGCGCGCTGGCGTTTTTGAAAGATGTAACGCTGGAAAGCGAGCGGGTTGCCGTAACCGAGCTGTTTCACGTAGGCCCAGGCGAAGATCCCGGCGGCGATCATCCCGGCGGGGCCCATTTCCAAGCCGGTAAACCTGAACCAGCAAAGAGCGCTGACCCCGAAGAGCGCAAAGGCGAGATGTTTGGCCCGCAGCCGCAGCGGGATGACGAAGAAGAGGTTCACCGTCACGTCCAACTCCGGCAGGATCGTGGTGTAAGCGATGATCACCGCCGCGACCCCGGCGGAGACGCCGACCAGTTGGTAATCAGGCAGCACCAGCCAATGCGCGAGACCGCCGAGCAGATTGCCCACGCCATAGAGAGTCAGGAAGTGCCGTGCGCCGATGATCGGCTCCACTTCGCGCCCGGCGAAGTAGAGGAGCAGCATATTGGCGAGGAGATGGACGGGGTTCGGGCTGCCGTGGAGCAGGCCGAAGGTCAGGAATTTCCACCAATGCCCGGCGCGAATACTGGCGCCATCGAGCGCGAGCCAGTCCCGAAAGATGTGCTGCGAGGCCTGCCCCTCGAGCAGGAGTTCGATGATGAGCTGCGCACCGTAAGCGCCGACGCTGAGGGCCACCGCGAGGGCCGTGGCCGAAGGCCGTCCCGCGGGCCACCGCCGCACGAACGGTTGCATTTGGCGGCGGGAGGGGCGCATGACTTGGCGAGATTAGGCGACGCGTTGCGGGTTGTAAAATTGGAAAACCAGCGGATGAAATTCTTTGCGATCAGGGCCCGGGCGGACGGTCATCGCGGGCGCTGATCCCGGTCACTCTTCGCGCCCGACGGGCACAACGACGCGCAATTTTCGCGAGGAGATGCGAAAAGTCACCGGCAGCGTGGTGACGACCTCGCCATCGACCTCGACCGGCACTTCTTCATCGCTGCGGACGAGGGCCTTTTTCGTCTGAAAATACTCCACGTCGTGCTGGTCGGTGTGTTTGCCCATGAAGACGGTCGCGAGGTAGCGGGCGATGTCGAGGTAAGCCAGATTCTTGAAGATCAGCACGTCGAGTTTGCCGTCGTCGATGCGGGCGTCCTTGAAGAAGGCGACGGGGCCACCGTAGTAGCGGCCGTTGCCGATGAGCACGAAGGAACCCTCGCGCACCACGCCATCGGCCTCGACGAAGAGGCGGGGCGGTTTGCGGGCGGCGATCTGCGCCGCGGAGATGAGGTAGCTGAGCGGGCCGAAGTTCTTTTTGAACTCCCAGCTCGTGGCCTGGACGACCTGCGCGTCGAGGCCGACCCCGGCGAGCTGGACGAAATATTGGTGATTGGCGCGGAGAAGATCGACGCGCCGCGTCCGCCCGGCGCGGATGATCGCCCACGCTTCCTCGAGATCGCCGGGCAGGCCGAGTTCGGCGGCGAAGACGTTCATCGTGCCCACCGGCAGGATGCCGAGCGCGACATCGGAGCCGGCCATGCCGTTGACCACTTCATTGATCGTGCCGTCACCGCCCGCGGCGACGATTGTCTTGAACCCTTCTGTGACCGCCGCCGCCGCCACTTCGCGGGCATCCCCGGGTGCCGTAGTCACGCGCATGGTGCAGTTCGGGAGTTTTTCGATGCGACGCCAGGCCGCTTTCGCGCGCTCGCTACGAGCCGCGGGATTCAGGATGACGAGGATTTCCTGCATGGGCTGGTACGGGCGATTCCGCCTTTTCTTTCAAGGCTCGGCGGCTAAGTTGTGCGCCGTGAAAAAAGTTTCCAAGGCTATTCTCATCGGACTCGCCGCCGTGGCGGTTCTGGGCGGCGCTTTGGTCGTGGGACTGAACCTTTACATCCAGTCGCCGGGCGCGCAGGCCCGCATTCAGGAGGAGTTGAGCAAAGCGTTGCGCGTGCCCCTCAAGATCACCAATACCAGTGTGACACCGTGGAGCGATTTGCGGATCAGCGGCATCTCGATCCCGAACGGCGACGCCAATTTCCTCGAGGCGACCTCGTTCACCGCCAGTTACCGGCTGCTCCCGCTGCTCGATGGGAAGCTGATCATCACGGAGATGCGGGTCGAAAATCCGAAGGTGATCTGGAGCCAGAACGCCGAGGGCAAATGGAGACTGCCGGAGCCGGAAGAAGCCGCCACCATCGCCGAGCAGCGAAGCCCGCCGGTCACCGCTCCCGAGGCGACCCCTTCACCCGAGCCCGCGATCCCCGGCGTGGCACCCGCCGCGGTGCCAGTCCCGGAAAAAGCGCTCGCGAAGAAAGAAAAGCCGCCGCGCGTGCCGAAGAAGAAGGATTTCGCGGTAATCATCAACCGCTTCGAAGTGAAAAACGGCGCCTTCGATCTGCTCGACCAGGACCGTCGGCCGGTGGCTGTCTTCAGCGGCGTGAACATGATCTACACCACCCTCACCGAGGAGAAGGTGGAAGGCACCGCGAACATCGGCAAAGTCGTGTGGGCCGATGGGCTCACTCTCGATAATGTGCGCACGCCCTTCAGCTTTCTGCACGAGGATCGCGAGCTCTCGCTGCCGGAGATCACCGCCACCCTCGGCGGAGGTGCAGTCCGCGGGCGGTTCCTGTCGCGCGGCAAGGGGAAACAAAACATCTTCAATAGTGCGGTGAAGTTTGATCGCGTCGATCTCAACCGACTTTTCGTGCAATCCGGCGGGGAAGCGGCGCAGGTTTCGGGCGAACTCGATGGCGATCTCGAAGTCCGCGGCGAGGCCAACCGGAAGGACAAGCTGACCGGTGCCGGGAAGCTGACGCTGCGGGATGGCCGGTTCCGGCAGCTCGGTCTTTTCCAGACGATCGGCGAGGTTTTTAATATCCGCTCGCTCGCCGATTTCCGCGTCCGCGAAGGCCGCGCGGAGTTGCACCTCAGCGGCGACAAGATCCTCGTCGAGCAACTGCAGTTGGATGCGTCCGATCTGCAGGTCAGCGCCCAGGGTCACATCCGCCTCGATAAACGGGTCAATCTCGAAGCGCGGCTCGCCGCCGACGAAACGCTTCTCCGTTCAATCCCGAGCGTTTTCACGGACAACTTTATCGCCCTTGAAAACGGCCGCCGCGCGATCGATTTCAACGTCACGGGCACGACCGACAAACTGCGCACGGACTTCGTGGAAAAGCTGCGGAAACAAACCATCGATTCCCAACTCGGCAGCCTGCTCGGCAACATCTTCGGCAACGACAAGAAGGAGGAGGAAAAGAAAAAGAAAGCGGAAGAGGAGCGGAAGAAAGCCGAGAAAAAAGAGCGGAAGAAAAAGGAAGAAAAGGACAAGGGCGCCCTCCTCCGGGACGGGAGCCCGGCCTTCCTCACTGCCGCGTCCGCTTCAGCCCCTCGGCCGCTTCCGTGAGGGTCATCGCCGGCAGTGCGGGAGGACTCTCGCTGCATCTTCCCAAAAGCGATTTGCGGCCGACGATGGACGTCGTGAAAGGCGCCATTTTCTCCAGCCTCGGAGACTCGATCATGGGCGCGCGGGTGCTCGATCTTTTCGCCGGCAGCGGTGCGCTCGGCATCGAGGCGCTCAGCCGCGGCGCGGCCGCGGTGACCTTCGTCGAGAGCAACCGCCTGGCGGTCAGCACGATCGAAAAAAACCTCGTCAAAACGAGCCTCTCCGGCCGCGTGCAGGCCTTCGACGTCTTCCGATTTCTCGACCGCTTCGCCGCCGCCGGGTCCTACGATTTGATCATCGCCGACCCGCCCTACGCCAAGGCGCCGGGCGAGCGGGATTTCACGCCGGAGTTGCTCGGCAGCGAGCCGTTGCGCGAGGCGCTCGCGCCCGGCGGCCTCTTCGTCCTCGAGCATCTGCCCGGCGCAAAACTGCCGCTGCGCAATGTCTGGGAATGCCTGCGCCAAAAGCGCTACGGCGGGACTGAAGTGGCGTTCCTCCGCGTGGCGGAGCCCGCGTGAGCGCCGCGATGCCGCCTTCCTCGCTGCCCGCGGACGCGCGCCGTTCGTTGTTCGTTTACAACCTCTTTTTCCCGCTCGTTTTCGTCGCGCTGCTGCCGGGCTTTTTGCTGCGGATGTTTCGTCGCGGCGGGTATCGCGAAAACTTCGGCCAGCGCTTCGGCCGGTATTCGGCGGAGGACCGCGCGCGTTTTTCCCGCGGCGAATGGACGTGGCTGCACTCGATCAGCGTTGGCGAAACGCTCCTCGCACTGAAGCTGGCCCGGCAAATCCAGGCGCTCGATCCGGCGCGCCAGATCGCCCTTTCGGTGACAACTTCGACCGGCTTCGCCGTCGCGCGCGAAGCCGCCGGCGATTGGCTGGAGGTGATCTACAACCCGCTGGACGCGTCGTGGATCGTCCGCGCCGCGCTCGACGCCGTCCGCCCGCAGCGGCTGATTTTTATCGAAGCCATCTGGCCGAACCTGCTCGCGGAAGCGAAACGGCGCGGGCTTCCGGTCACTTTCGTCCCCCGGCTTTCGCCTCGCTCCGAAGCGCGTTTCCGCCGCGCCCGCGCGCTCACCGGAGCGATCTTTCGCCTGATCGATGCGCTGGCGGTGCAGGAATCCGAGGACGTCGCGCGCTGGCGCTCGCTCGGTGTCGAGGAGTCGCGGATCACAGTCACCGGCAATTCGAAGTTCGATCACGCAGCGGCGGGCGGCGAGCGGGTGAAGGAATTTCGCGCGCTGCTGCGCCGTCTCGCCGTGCCGGACGACGCGCCCGTCTTGCTGGCGGGCAGCACGTTTCCGGGCGAGGAGCGGATCCTCGCCGAGATCTTCCGCGAGCTGCGCCCGCGCTTTCCCGATCTCTTCCTCATCGTCGTCCCGCGCCATGTCGAGCGGTCGCCGCAAGTGCTCGCCGAGCTGCGCCCGCTCGGCTGCCGCGTGGTCTTGCGCACCGAGGTGAACGACACGCCGGCGGACGTGCTCGTCGTCAACACCACCGGCGAGTTGCGCGACTGGTATCATCTCGCCACCGTCGTTTTCATCGGCAAGAGCCTCACCGCGCACGGCGGGCAGAATCCCGTCGAACCAGTGCTCGCCGGCAAGCCGGTCGTCTTCGGTCCGCATATGGAAAACTTCGCCGCGATCGTCACCCGCTGGCGGGAAGCCGGGGCGGCGGTGCCAGTGAGCGATGCGGCGGAGCTGCGGCGCGCATTGGAGGACCTGCTCGCCGAGCCGGAACGCCGCGTCCGGCTGGCGACGCTGGCCCGCGAAATCGTCGCCGCGCACACCGGCGCAACCCTCCGGACCGTGCGGGTGCTGATGGGCTTGAAACCCTGATGAACAAAAGCCGGAGCCCCGAAAACGGGTCGCGATTTTGAACGGAAAGCGTCCGATAATGTCTGCAAAAGGCGCCCGCTTCTGGCCGGGCGCACGTAGGTTACATCAAACATGAGCTGGTCCTTTAAGATCGCAAAAATTCTCGGCATCGACGTGCGGATTCACGTCACGTTCTTTCTCCTGCTCGCGTGGCTCGGCATGCTTTATTACAAGGCGGGCGGAATGCCGGCCGCGGTCGAGGCGATCCTTTTCATCTGTCTGGTTTTCCTCTGCGTGCTCCTCCACGAATTCGGGCACGCGCTGGCCGCCCGCCGTTACGGCATTCGGACGCCGGACATTACCATGCTGCCGATCGGCGGCGTGGCGCGGCTCGAGCGCATGCCGGAAAAACCGTCGCAGGAGCTGGTCGTGGCGGTGGCCGGGCCGCTCGTCAATGTCGCCATCGCCGTGGTGTTGCTCCTCGTGTTTGGCTTGTCGGGCCATCCTTTCGACCTGACCGCGATCGAAAGCACCGGCACGAGCCTGACCCAGAAACTCATCATGGTGAATCTTTGGCTGGTTGCGTTCAACATGCTGCCGGCCTTCCCGATGGACGGTGGACGCGTATTGCGGGCGCTGCTCGCGATGCGCCTGCCCTACGCCCGCGCCACGCAAATCGCGGCCAATGTCGGGCAGATCATGGCCTTCGGCTTCGGCTTCTGGGGTCTGACCCAAGGGCCGATCATGCTCGTGCTCATCGCCGTCTTTGTCTTCTTCGGCGCGCAGAGCGAAGCGGCTCATGCGGAAATGAAGAGCGCAGCTTCCGGGCTGCGCGTGCATGCGGGCATGATCACGCAATTCCAGACGTTGCCGCTGAATGCGGATCTGAACACCGCGATCGAAGCGCTGCTCCGCTCCTCGCAGCACGACTTCCCGGTGCTGGGTGCCGAGGGCGAAGTGCGCGGTCTGCTCACCCGCGACGACCTGCTCGTGGCGCTGCGCAAGACCGGCTCGGGGACGCCGGTCCGCGAAGTCATGCGCATCGACGTGCCGGCGGTCCATGAAACGATGCTTTTCGAGCGCGCCATGGCGATCATGCAGGAGAGCAATTGTCCCGCGCTGCCCGTGCTCGATGGCACCGGGCGACTCGTGGGTCTTTTCACGCCGGAAAACGTCGGAGAGCTGATGATGATCCGCAACGCGCTCGCGGCCAGCCCCCGGGAGGCCTCGCGGTCAGCGACCTCCCGGCCGCCTCCCCTGCCAGTTTGATCGGCCGGCGTCTGTCCTTTTCTCAAGTCCAACTAAACCTCAAACCAAACCATGCTCCTCTTCATAGTCCTCGTCGGTGGCACGATGCTGATCTCGCTCTGGGCTGCGGCCCGCGTGAAAAGCACTTATGCCCGTTACAGTCAGGTCCCTTCCTCCTCGCGCGCGACCGGCGCCCAGGTCGCCGCGGCCATTCTCCAGCGCGCCGGCATCCATAATGTCGAGATCGTCGCCCACGAAGGCATGCTCAGCGATCATTACGATCCGATGAACAAGCGCCTCGTGCTCTCGCACCAGAATTACGAAAGCAGCTCGCTGGCGGCGCTCGGCGTAGCGGCCCACGAGTGCGGGCACGCCATCCAGCATCAGCAAGCCTACGCGCCTTTGCAGTGGCGCATGGCGGCGGTGGGGGTCACGAATTTTGGGAATCAAATCGTCACCTGGCTGCCGCTCATCGGCATGTTCACGGGCCTCCTCTCGCAATACACGGGCATCCTGCTCATGGCCGTCGGCTGGGGCATTATCATGCTCTTCAATCTGATCACCCTGCCCGTGGAATTCGATGCTTCGACGCGGGCCAAGCGGGTGCTGGGCGAGATGGGTTTCATCGGCACGGACGAGGAAATGGCCGGTGTCCGCAAGACGCTCGACGCCGCGGCCTGGACCTATGTCGCCGCATTCATCACGTCGCTGGCATTCTTCCTCTACTACCTGCTGCCTTTATTGATGGGCGGTCGCAGTCGCGATTAAGGCCCGCCTCAGCGGGCGCGGGTGATCACCAGTTCGTCCGGCTTAAGCGGGCCGAGCCTTTCCGCACGCTGGAGTTCGAGGACGAAGGATTTCGGTCCGGCGCGGAAGCGCGTCGGCCCGATGTCGCCGGTGCCCGAACTCCAGGAAACCGTCTGGGTTCCCGACGACCCGGCGACCCGGAAATCGCGAAACAAAAAGCCGCGCGGAAAGCGTTCCGCCGCCACCTGCCGTTCGCCGAGATAAGTCAGCACAAAGTCCGGGAACTGCACCGGGCGATCTTTTCGGAAGGCGACCTTTTCGCCGTAGTCCGCCGCGGGGCCGCCGGGCGCGCAGGCAGCGACGAAAAGGCTGACCAAAAGATGGCCTAAAAACGCGCGCAGTCTCATGGGGCAATTATACCC
>JBBQIZ010000171.1:0-9723 GCA_038325425.1 Chthoniobacterales bacterium | reverse complement strand
AGCGTCGGCTGGAAGGGCGAAATCTACGACTGCGATTTCAACCAGATGCTCGGGATGCAGCTCCGCAACGGCAAGGCGCTCTCGCTCTGGGACGTGACGCCCGACTACCTCGAAGGCCGCCACATCCTCACCGGCGTCCACTGCCTCGCCTGCACCGCGGGCTGCGGGAGCAGTTGCACCGGCGACCTCGTGGAGCCGGCTGGCGCGGCTCATTGACCTCACTGTTTACCTCAATGAAAACCGAGACCCGTCTCCCGCTCGCGCTGCTGCTCCTGCGGCTGAGCGTCTTTCTGGTCATGTTCATGTGGACCATCGACAAGTTCGTTCAGCCCCAGCACGCCTCCAAAATCATGGAGCATTTCTATTCCGCGCGTGACGTCGGCAACTTGATGATCCAAGTCATCGGCGCCCTGGAATTGGCGCTGATCGTCGCCTTCGTCGCCGGGATCGCGAAGAAGTGGACCTACGGGTTGGTGCTGCTCTTGCACGGCATCTCGACCCTCTCTGCCTACAAGCAATACCTGCATCCCTTCGAGCCGCACAACCTGCTCTTCTTCGCCGCCTGGCCGATGCTGGCCGCGTGCTTCGCCCTCTACTATCTGCGGGAGGCGGACGTCCTCTGGACCGTCAAAGGTTCACGTACACCGCGCTGACTTTTGATCTGAACTTACGCATCGCGACGGCCGCTCACGCGCTCGAGTCCGGCCGAAAATGCGCCGATTCCTTGAGCGGCGAGACGCGCTCGCCTGAGCACGCGCGGCCGTCAGTACAATCCAGATTCAACGGCACCGGCATAGGCCGATCCAGCACCTCGTCCACCATTTGCAGCCGCATTCTCTCAACGAATGGGAGAACTTGTCCTCAAGAAATTCCGCCGCAAGCCGATAGCTGCAAGGTGCCATCGCTATCTCCATCACCCGCCAAAGCCCGGTCCGTCGGCCAGACCGCGGCCGGCGGATATCCCTTCGCGGTGATGAAAAGTCTCGCCGATCGGATCCTCACCCGCGCCCTGTTCGGCGCGTTGCTGGCCTGCACCCCCCTCTCTCGCGCGCAGGAAAGCCCCCTCGCCACTTCACCGCAGATTTTTCTCCAGTTGGCAGCCCCGACCGACGCCAAGCCCGCCTGGCGGACCGCCGGCATCAAAACCGAACTGCTGATCCGTCACGGACGCCTGCTCCCGGAAGGTTTGGCCGCGGGGGATGAGCAACGACTCGCCGAAGCTTTGCGAGCGACCCTACCCGCGGAAGAAAACCCGCATCAGGCGCTTCTCGCGACCTTGCCGCGGGCCGATGACCTTGTGTTCGACGGCCAACGCTACGTGGGCGGCAACCTCGGTTACATCGACTCCATGCTCGGCAAATCGCGACGGCCCCTCGCCTTCGACCGGGAGTTGCCCACGCTTCTCGTGCCGCTCACTCCTGCGGCGGAAGCGGCGCTGGTGGAACAGCGCGCAATTTTCCAAGCGAACGCGGAAACGGAGAAAACGCGCGCCCATGCGGATCGAACCTACGGCGCGGGCACAGCGGCGCTGATGCTGGCCGATGGGCAATTCCTGCGGGCCTACGCCGGGCGTTTCGACGATCTGTACTTTCACCTGTTTCAAAATGGGAATACCGCGAGTGGGCTCGCCTTTACCGGTCTGGCGGACGGTTTGGGCAATCGCGCGTATCGGCCGCTGATCGGACTTCTCCCCCGCGACGCGGCGGCGCCGGCGGCCTTCGATCTCTCGGATATTCTCACCGGGGGCGGCAAGTCCGCCGTCCGCCGTTTTCTTCAAACCAAATCCGCGCGGAGCAGCGAGCCGTTTCAGGGATTCGCTTTTCGCGTGCTACCGAGCATCGTCGCCAAGGCACGAGCGCTGCCCGCGGGCGCGCGTTTCACCGCCGCCCACGAGGAAATCCTGCGCGCGCTCAAATCGCGCCAGCATTTCTACCCCACGCGCGTGCCGCCTCTCTACCGGACTCCCGACCGGTTTCTCGGGCAGGCGGGTTCCTTTTTCTGGCCCGTGGCCAACGGTCCGACCCTCCCGCCGGGGGCCGCTGATTCCTGGTATCCCCTGCCCGCCCCCACGACGGGCGAGGCGCGCGCCGAATTGGCGGAGGATGGCGCTGCTTCGGCCCGGCTCTTTGAATCGTCCAGCACCCCGGACATCGTCTGGGAGGATCCGCAGCTCAGCAATTTGCTCGCGGATCCAGCGACGGCGGGACGGACCCACCCGCGGTCCGCGCCTTCGGAATCGCCGTCCGAGGATCCCCGGCGGCGCGGGGCGAACGTCCGCTGGATTGCCGTCGTGACCCCGACCGCGGAGGAAGCCAACGAATACCTCGCCGCCATCGCGGCGAGCGACGAAACCGTTCGCGCCATCGAGCAGGCACGGGGCCGCCTTCGCCTGTTGAGGCAATTCATCATCCACGGGAGGGATGCATCCGATCTGACCGCCGCGGCCCGCGGCGACGCCTTGATCCGCAGTCTGGAGCAGGCCATCGCCGCCGATCTCGCGGCATTCGCACAACAGGAAAGCGTGCTGGAGGAACGCTTGCAGGCCTCCCTTCAAGTTCGCGCCGACCTCCGCTCGGCTCTGGAGCAACGCCTCCGCCGCGACCGAGTTCCCCTCCTGGAGTCTTTGGGTCAGAAACCCGCGGAAACCGAGAAACCTGCTCAATCCGGATTGGTCTTGTAACGGCCGGACTTTCGAAAGCTGCCCGCGCCGGAGTGGCTAAGCCATACCGTCGGACTCTTCCCCCGCCGGCTCCACGACGGCCACACCCGCCAGCTTGTATTCGTTCAATTTGTTCCGCAGCGTCCGGATGCTGATCTTCAGGATTGTCGCCGCCTGGGTGCGATTGCCGCCCGTCCCGCGCAGCACTTCGAGGATGTGCTGCCGCTCCAACTCCTCGAGCGGAATGGGCTGACCCACCGCCGAGTTTTCGCGCGCCGGTTCGCTGATTCCCGGACTCGCGTCCGGCGGGGCCGCCGCCGTGGATTGCGGGGTGAGCACGACCGATCCGCGCGGGGCCGAAGGAACGAGCCCGAGGTCATCGGGGCTAATCAGGCGCCCTTCCTCGACCAGGATGACCGCGCGTTCGACGCAGTTCTGCAATTCCCGGACGTTGCCCGGCCAGGCGTGTTCCTGCAGCGTTTTCATCGCGGCTTCCGTGAATCCGGCCAGTTGCAGCCCGTGCCGGCGCGCACAGCCTTTCAGAAAGTCGTGGGCGAGCAGGAGGATGTCCTCCCGGCGGTCGCGCAGCGGCGGCACTTCGAGCGGAAAGACGTTCAACCAGTAATAAAGATCCTCGCGAAACTCCTTTTTCTCCACCGATCGCAGCAGGTTGCGATTCGTCGTGGCGATGACCCGCACGTCCACCTTCAGCGTTTTGTTTCCACCGACGCGCTCAAACTCCCGCTCCTGCAAAACGCGCAGCAGCTTGGCCTGCAGGGCCGGCGAAATTTCGCTGATTTCATCGAGCAAAATCGTCCCTTTGTCCGCGAGTTCGAAGCGTCCTTCGCGCCGCTCGGTCGCGCCCGTGAACGCTCCCTTTTCGTGGCCGAAAAATTCGCTCTCCATGAGATTCTCGGAAATCGCCGCACAGTTCACCTTGATGAACGGCGCGTCCGATCGCGAACTGCTGCGAAAGAGTTCGCTGGCCACCATTTCCTTGCCGGTGCCGTTCTCGCCATGCACGAGCACGGTCGCGTCGGTGCGCGCGACCTTCCGGATGAGTTGCTTGAGTTGCTGCATCGCCGGGCCGTCGCCGATCAGTTCCGAACCCGCCACCGAGGCGTGGCTGAGGTGCTGATTGACCCGGCGGATGTGGTCGAACGCCGCCGCTTTTTTCACGACCATTTCGATTTCCGACGGCGAGAACGGTTTGACCACATAATCGAAGGCGCCGCCGCGCATGCAGTTCACTGCCGACTCGATCGTCCCGTGCGCGGTGATCATCACGGTCAGCGGTGGTTTCTTCGAATGGCTGATGTGCTCGAGGAGCGAAGTGCCGTCGCCGTCGGGCAGCCGGATGTCGGCGAGCACCAGGTCAAATCCGTCCTTCGCGAGATACCGCTCGGCTTCGGCCAATGTCGGCGCGCTGACCACCGAGTAGCGCTTCTTGCGCAACATGTCTTCCAGGCTTTTTCGGATGATGAAGTCGTCGTCGACGATGAGGATTCTTTCGATGGCCATGATGCCCCAAAATTGCGCGGTTGCGGCGGGTCGGCAGCATTACGAACGGTCATCGAAAGTGGCAAGGACGCAGTCGCAGTTTCCCAAGAAAACCGCGAAAGCCCCACCGTCCCGCCCGACCGGTTGCTGGCCGGATTACGGCTCGGTGGGAGACGCTTGGACGTTGGAAACCGCGGTGTCGCGGAATTTCAGCGGCTGCAGGGCCGCGGTTTTCCAGTCCGGCTTGAGCACCTTGCTCAAGCTATGGTCCACATCCGTCGCCCAGCGCAGGTAATCCATCTTCCACTGCGCCATTTCCTGGAGCGCCGGCAAGTCAGCCACGAGCCCCTTGGTCGCGGCCGTCTTGGGCAGTTCTCCGCCGACGAGAAAGGCGTAAGCCTCGAGGGCGCGCTGGGTGAGGCGCAGGCGCTCGAAACACAGCCCGATCTGATAAACGATCGGCCAACGCCACTGCGGCTGCGGATCGAGTTCGGCCAGGCGCTGGTAAATGGCCAACGCATTGAGCGCGTCGCCTTTTTCGTAAAGCGCACTTGCCAGTTCGGTGCCCGTCTTCATCTGCCAGCGGCGCCAGCGGTCCGACGCGTCCTTTTCCCGCGGCTTCTCCACCTTCAGCAGCTTCAGTGTTTCCTTGGCCGCTTCGTCGTGGCGACCGAGCTTTTGCAGCGACTGCGCGAGCAGATAGTAGGCTTCAGCGGTGCGTCCGGAGTCCGGGTGCTCGGTCAGGAACTGGCGGGCCAGCGCGGCCGCTTCGCCGGGATCGCCGAGCAACCCGATCGTCGAGGCGAGGCGGAACTGCACCAGTTCGCGATCCTCGGTCGTCATGTCGAGATTGAGCAGACGGCTGAAAAAGCGTTTGGCCTCGGCATAATCGCCCTTCGCGAAATGCGTTTCGGCGATCTCGAACTGCGCCTTGAGGGCGAGCTTCTGCTGCGCCTTCGCCGCGCCGTCGCCGGTCACGCGCAGGCTGGAATGCAGCGCGTTGTAGAACTTTTGCAGGGCGGACTCGAACGCGCCCAGTTCGCGGCAGGCCCGGCCCAGCCGAATCGAGACATCGGCGGACGCCGGATCATCGCGAAAACGCTCGAGAAAACCTTCGTAAACCATCGCCGCTTTGGCGTGCGCCTTGGTGTTTTCAAACATCCGGCCCATCTCCAGCAGGGCATCGCGTTTGGCCGCATCGGGCACCGCGAGCGTCAGCACGCGGTGGTACGCCGCTTCGGCATCGGCCCACGCTTTGCGCTCGGCGGCATTGCGGGCCACGGTCAGCAATCCCCGGATTTCCATCGCGGCTTCCGCTTTCCAGACGACCGCCGCCGACTTCGGTTCGGTGGCCGGTTCGCTCGCGGTCGCGATGCTGCCGACGATCGCCAGCGCCGCGCTCCACCGCAAGAGCGCCGGATTTCTCCTCAGCCCGGTCATTCCTTTTCCTTTCGATAAGTGGCACGGCTTTCGGGTTGCGGCGCGCCGAGCGGCGACGCGAAAGGCACAATCGCAGGAATCGACGCGCGCGACCCGTGCGGACCGATCGGCGTGTCAAAATAGATCACGGCGTCCTTCAACTCCGGCTCCCGGTGCGACGCCTCCTCGAGCACGCTCTCCTCCGGCGCGGTCTTTTTCTCCGGCGCGGGAGTGACCGGCGCTGTGTCTTTGGGCAACAACACCGGCGGGGCGTCGGGAGAAAACTCGGACGGCTGCGGCATTTCGCGCGGCACGGGCTGAGAGGAATCCGCGGGCTTCGGTTCCGATTCCGGTTCGGGCGTGGGCGGGGGAGGAGGCTGCGGCAGCATGGGCGGTCGCCGGACACTCGGCCCAGCCAGCGGCTTGATGTAAACTTCCGTCGGCCCGACGGCCACGAGGTGCGGCCATTTGCTGATCTTCACGGCGGGCCCGGTCTTTTTGTAAGTGGCGCTGCTCACCGGCGGGCGCGGCGGACGTTCCACCGGCCCGGCCACCGCCTGGATCGTTCCACCGAGCGCCGCGACCGCGCAGGCCGGCAGCCAGACGAACGGATGACGGAGCACCTTCGACACGCGCCCCGAGCGCAGACCGTGGAAGTGAGTAAATAGACGAAAAAGCATCACCTTCCCTTTCGGCCAAATGGCGCGGCGCTTGAGGAGGATTTTGCGGGAAATTACGGACGCCGCACTTTTCGCTCAAGTAAGGGCGAATTCGTTCGATATAATGAAACGCAGAAGAGGTGTGGCCCTCGGTCGTTCGCCCTCTTCCGCAAACGCCCATGCCCACCTCCATCCTGCTCCGAATCCTGCCCGCGCTGGCCGCGGCCCTGCTCTCCGGCTGCGTCACGGGCGGTCCGAGCGCGGTGAAGACGCATCCCGCCTCACCCAAGGTGCAGCTCGCCAACGTCTATCGACCGCCGGTGGCCGGCGTGCTGACGCGCGTCGCCGTCCTGCCGCTGGCCGGCGATGTCCAGCCGCCGGATGCGCTGCGCGAAATGGACAAGACCTTCCATGCGGAATTCAACAAGCCCCAAGTGTTCGAGGGCGTGAAAGTCAACCGCCCGGACCTGATGGATCTCCTGCACCAGGATCAGCTCCCTTCGACCGAACCCGTGCCGCGGGAATTGATCGTCGCGCTCCAGCAACGGTACGCGGCGGAAGCGGTGCTCTTCACCGACATCACCCATTACCGGCCCTATCGGCCGATCTCGATCAGCGTGCGCACCAAGCTGGTGTCCTTGAAAACCAACGACGTGATCTGGGCGATCGACGCCACTTTTGACTCCGCCGAACCCGGTGTGGCTGCCGCCGCGCGGAACTTCAGCAAACTCACCGAACAAAACCCCGGGCTCCTCAAGGCCGCGGATTCGTCCGGCGTCCTGATCAGTCCGCAACGGTTCGCCCGCTTCGTCGCTCGCGAGGTTTTCGCGACCCTCCCCCACCGGATCAAGCCATGAAGGACGCCACTACCGACCGCGCAACCGCCCCGAGCCCGCAAAAGGCACTGCTCATCTGCGCGCTGGCCGAGGAGCTCTCGACCCAATGTGCAAACGCCCTGCGCGGCGGTTCGCTCGATGGCCTGCTCGACTTGCAGGCCCGCAAACACACCCTCATCGAGGAACTCGCCGCGCTCCTGCGCGACCTCGAGGTCGCTGCCATTCCGGAATTGCATCAGGCCGTCGAACGCGTGCGCACCGCCCTGCGTGCCGAGACCGGCGCGGTGACGCAGGTTTCGCACGACCTCCAAAATGAGCTGATCTCGGTCCATGCCGCGCAAAGGCGGTTGACCCATGCGCGGCAATACGATACCGCCGCGATGCCGTCATCGCCCCGCGCTGGCGGTCAGCTTTCTGCCACCGGATAAAATGCCTTCACCCACCGCGTCTGCTCCCGACGTCCCCGCGTCTGCGGGGAACGGCTTTGACCATCCCGCCTACCGGCACCTGCTCGCGCGGCAGAAAACTCCGCACCTTTCCGAACTCACGCTCGGCCTGCTCCACAAATTCAACAACGTCTTCACCGGGGTGATGTTCCTGACTGAGGAGTGCGTAACCAAGGAAGGCGCCGGCGAACCGGTCGGCGGGCGGCTGCGCGAAATCCTCGGCCTCCTCCAGCAGGCGCACCGCTACATCGATCGCGTCACGCACCTGCATCTCGACGACGCCGAGGAGGATGCCGGTTATCACGATCTCGACGCGGTCATCGCCGATCAGCTCGATCTCGTCCGCCTGCTCCTGCCGCGCGGCACCACCTTGACCCACACGCCGGCCGGAGAGCGCCTGACCTTCTACGCCAGCCAGCGCGCGCTCTGCGAAATCCTGCTCCATCTTTTCGGCAACTGTGGGGAAGCGCTGCCGAAACGTGGCGGTAGCGTCACTGTTTCCAGCCGCGCGGACGCTGCGCCGGCTGCCACGGTCACGGTGGAAATTCACGACAACGGCCCAGGCTTTTCCGCGGACACGCTGGAGCGACTATTCCTGGCCTCCTGCACGACCAAGGATGAAGCCCACCACGCCGGCCTCGGCCTGTGGCGCTGCCGCGATCTCGCCCGCACCTTCGGCGGCGACCTCACCGCCGGCAATCATCCCGCGGGCGGCGCCATCATTACCCTCACCCTGCCGCGCGACAATTCCTCCCCCCAACCGTGAACCGCACCCTCCAGGATTCGGCTGCGCCGTGCGTCCTGATCGTCGATGACGACCCGCTCGTGCTGCATGCCTTGGAGACGACGGTGATCGGTGCCGATTACCAGGTCGTGGCCACCGAAGATCCGGTCGTCGGCCTAAAGTGCCTCGAAGAGCGCGCCGTCTCGGTGGTCATCGCCGACCAGCGCATGGACGCGATGACCGGCCTGGAACTGCTCGGCCACGCCCGCCGCCTGCAGCCGCACGCCTCGCGCATCCTGATCACCGGCTTGCTTTCGGTGAAGACGCTGACCGACGCGGTCAACTGCGGCGAAATCTACCGCTTCATCGCCAAGCCGTGGTCCACGCCGGAGCTGATCGCCACCGTCCACAACGCCGTCCAGCGCTACCATCTGCTCTGCGAAAACGCCGCGCTGCACGCGGAATCGCGGCGCACGAACGACGACCTGCTCTCGGAAAAGCGGGCGCTCGAAGCGCGCTTGAACCAGCTCATTTTTGACAAGGCGGAGCTGGAGCGCATCCTGGCCAGCCTCCGGTCAGTGCGCGGCGGCGTCTTCGAATTTTGCAACGCGGTCCTGAGCGCCTTCGACGGCGCGCTCGCCGCGCGCACCCGGCGCACGGTCGAAATCTGCATCCTGCTCGCGGACGCCGCCGCGCTTTCCACGGATCTGCGAGACAACCTGATCGCCAGCGCCTGGCTGCACGATCTCGGACTCCTCGCCGTCCCGCGCGATCCCGATCAGGACCCGATCCACGACGCCGCCGGGGCCGTTTTGCGCGATCATCCCGCCCTCAGCGAACGCCTCGCCCTCGCCGCCGGACTGGGCGAAATCGTCGCCGCCGCCGTACGCGCGCACCACGAGAGTTTCGACGGCGCCGGCTTCCCCGATCGCCTGCGCGGACGCCAGATCCCGGAGATCGCACGCTGGCTGACACCCGTCGCTTATTTCGTGAGTTGCGGACTCAGCCGGCAGCAGGCCATCGAAGAAATCGAACGGCTCTCTGGCGTCGCCTTCGATCCGCACGTCGTTCCTTTCCTCCTCCGGCTCGCGCTCAGCCTGCCCTCGCCGGATGCCGCCGCGACCACCGCCGCGCCCAAGCCGGCGAGCCAGCACGGGGCGCTCCGCCAAGCATACCTGCAAGCGGGCAAAGTGCCCACGCGCTGAGGCGATACCCTGCCTCCCGATCCTCGGATGGCCGATAACGGAGGAGCTGCCCGATTCTCACGGACTCGCGGCGTGCGTCCGCTCCTTTGCTCTCTCACTGTCTGTCAAGATTTGTCGCCTGACCCCATTTTCCGTTTTCCCCGAGAGATCGGCGTTGGGGCCTGTTTTGAGCTGCGGCTGCTGCGCAAGGGCACCGGTGGAGATGAGGAGGAGTGCGAGCGAAGACTTCATGGAATATTAGAGTGTGTCAGGGGGTGATGGCTCCGCTCACGGGC
>JBBQIZ010000170.1:0-9754 GCA_038325425.1 Chthoniobacterales bacterium | reverse complement strand
GGCTGCACCCAGCAGCGTTTGCCGAGCACTTGCTGGCGCAGCGCGGGCTTGAAGCCGCCGGGCGTGGCGTCGCCGATGATCAGTTCGCCGGCTTCGCTCAGGACCACGAGTTTTCCACCGGCGAGCACGAGCGCGCCGCCGCCCAGCTTCTCCTCCCATTGCATTTGTCCGGTTTCGAGATCGAGGCAGACGAGCGGCGCACGCGGTCCGGCCTGGTCGCTGACGCCGTAGATCGCCCCCTGCCAGATCACGGGTGTGTTGATGTGCGCCTTCAGATTTTTGTTCTGCCAGCGCTCGGAGACTTTGCTCCCGCTGACCTCAAACAACCCGGCGCCGCGCCCGTAGCCCGACGTCACGAGGATGCGGTTGCCGACAACGATTGGCGTGGCGGCGTTTACGTCGTAACTCGTCTTCCACTGTTGCCGCCAGAGTTCGCGACCGTTCCCCGCGTCCAGCCCGACGAGATGTTCCGCTTTGAAAAGGACGATTGTCTTTTTGCCCGAGAACGTGGCGGCGACCGGCGTCGCGTAGCCCGCGCCGTCATCGCCGCTTTTCCAGATGACTTTGCCGGTGGCTTTGTCGAAGGCGACGGTCGAAGCGCCGCGCCCGCCGACATCGCAGATCAGCAGATTGCCCGCGACGAGCGGCGAGCCGGCGAAGCCCCACTCGGGCCGTTGCCCGCGGAAGTCGCGCTGGTAATGCTTGTACCAGACAGGCTTCCCGGTCGCCGCATCAAGGCAGAAGAGATCGCCCTGATGGCTCACGGTATAGACGCGCTGGCCATCGACGTTCGGCGTGGAGGCCGGGCCGCCTTCAAACATCCGCGCGTCCTTGGCCAGCGGGTATTCGTGTTTCCAGAGCAGGCGACCGCTCGCGGCGTCGAAGCAAAAGACCGTGTCCTTATCGCCCGCGTTGCCCATGGTGAAGGCGCGCTCGCCGCTGACCACGACGGACGAGGTGCCGATGCCGACGTTCGTTTTCCAAAGCTGGCGCAGCTCACCGGCCGGTAGCGTGAGGCTTTCGCTCGAGATCCCGTTCTGGGCCGGACCGCGATACGAAGGCCAGTCGGCCCGGGCCGCGGAAGGAAGGAGAAAAGCGGCGGCGCAGGCCGCGAGAAGAGTGCAGCGGTTCATGATGGTGTCTCTGCTACGAGTGGCAAGAAGGTGAGTCAAACCCCGGCGGGACGCGCTCCTGCGCGATCCCGCTCTCGTGGCATTTCATGGAGGTGTCGGTTTGATCGATTGGGAACGCGCGGGAGCGCGTCCCTTCGGGTTATCGCTGACAGCGCGCACACCAGCGGGTCGTTCGCCCGCCGATCGTCGCCGTCTTTAATCCCAGCCCGTCGCGCGGACAGATTCCGGCAGCCGTCCAGCGCTGATGATAAAACCAGTCGTCCGGGGGATCGGAGAAATCGACGCCGACCGTGGCCAGGGAAACCGCACAGACCTCCCGCGCTTCGCGCCAGAGCGCCTCGATGCGCTTCCGCGTAAGCCGCCCGCAGAGCAGGCGCGGATCAATCCTGGCGCGCCAGAGGATTTCGTCGGCCATCCAGTTGCCGACGCCGGGAAACATCGTCTGCACGAGCAGCGCGGCTTTCACCGCCAGCCGGGCGCGGCGCGCGAAAAACGCGGTCACAAGTTCGAGGGTGAACTCGGGCGAGGTGACCGGCGGCGGTAGTTTCGCCCACCACGCGGGCGGCGTGCGGCCTTCGCCGAAATGCACCCGGCCAAACATCCGCGGATCGCTGAAGACGAGCGCGTGGGTCTTTTGAAAAAGGACGAGGTGATCGTGTTTGCCGGGCGCGAAGTCCGGCGCTTCGAGGCGCAACTTGCCGGTCATGCCGAGGTGGATGCCGAGCCAGGCATCGCGCGAAAAGCGGAAGCACATCAGCTTGGCGCGCGCTTCGGAGCCGAGGAGCGTCGCGCCAGTCAGCATGGCGACGAGCCGCGGCTCATCCACGCCGCGGAGAAGCCGTTTGCCCGCGTGCCGTTCCACGCGCGCCACTTTCCGCCGCAGGCCGGCGTCCCATTGTTTGCGGTAAAATTCGACTTCGGCGAGTTCAGGCATCTGCCAGCGATACGCCGGCCGGATGCGGGCCGCTACTTGATCAGCCGCATCGTCAGCGGATAACGGAAGGACGTGCCGTCCATCGCTTTGATCGCGGCGACGATCATGCAGACGATCTGGAACACGGGCAGCACCCAGAGCAGCGGCACGCCGATGACGAGTCCGATGACCGTGAAGCACAGGACGACCGCCGCGATAAAATAGATCGTGAACGAAATCTGAAAGTTCAGCGCCTCCTTCGCCTGATCCTCCACGAACGGCCGCCCCTCGCGCTTTGCGAGCCAGACAATCAGCGGCCCGAGGAGGTGGCCAACGCCGGTGAGATACATCGCAAAGGCGCTCAGATGCGCGATCACCGCCCAGGTGCGTTCGTCTTTGGAAATCGGATCCATGCCGCAAAGTGCGCTGCGGCCGCGGGCGCGCCAACTCGAAAACTCGCGTTGGAAAAGCGGCCGCTGCTTCGCTAGCGTGCGCTCCACCCCGCTCCCCGCCATGCCGACTTACATCTACGAAACGACCGACTCGCAGAAACCCGTGCGCCGTTTTGAAGTGCGCCAGAGCATGAAAGAAGCGCCGCTCACCGCCGACCCGGAAACCGGCGAACCCGTGCGCCGCGTGATCACCGGCGGCTTCGGCTACCTGGGCAAGGACAACCTGCCCAAACACGCCGACATGCAGCGCGAACGCGGCAGCGGGGGCTCCTGCGGCACCGGGTGCGGCTGCCATTAAGCGTCCACGCGGTATTCCCCTTTGACGCGCCCCGTCGGGCAGCGTTTGATTCGCCCTCCCGTGTCCACCGCTCCTGCCCAGCCGCGCTCCCCGCTCGGCATCATCTTCCTCACCGTCTTCATCAGCATGATCGGCTTCGGGATCGTGATCCCCGTGCTGCCGGTCTATGCGAAGAACGCGCCCTTTCAACTCAACCCCACGCAACTCGGCTGGCTGGTCGGCATCTTTTCGCTGGTCCAGCTTTTCTCCGCACCGCTCATGGGGAAACTCTCCGATCGCTTCGGTCGCAAGCCGGTCCTGCTCGTCAGCATCATCGGCACAGCGGTCGGGTATTTTGTGACCGGGGCCGCGGGATCCGCATGGATGCTGTTTCTCGGGCGGATCATCGACGGCGCGAGCGGCGGCAATGTCGCCACCGCGCAGGCCTGCATCGCCGATGTCACCCCGCCGGAGCAGCGCTCGCGGGCCATGGGTTTCATCGGGATGGCCTTCGGGCTCGGCTTCATCCTCGGGCCGGCGATCGGCGGCGTGCTCGTGCGCTGGGGGCATGAGGCGCCGTTCTATTTTGCCGGCGCACTTTCGCTGCTCAATGCCGTCTTCGTCGTCGCCCGGCTCCCGGAGACTTTGACCGAGGAAAAGCGTCTGCATCCCGCAGCCAAAGCGCCGCTCAGCGAAGCGTTCGCGGGCGGGCGCGGCGGATTCATCGGGCTGCTCCTCGCGGCGACGCTCACCGTCACGACCGGCTTCGCTTTTATCCACGTGCTCTTCGCGCTTTTCTGCGGCGATCACTTCGGCTGGACGACGGCGCAGACGAGCTACGCCTTCGCCTACGTTGGGTTCCTCGCGGTCGTCGTGCAGGGCGGATTGCTGCGGCAATTGCTCAAGCGCGACATCGAAAAGGAACTCGCCGTCGTCGGTGCGGCGCTCCTCGCGCTCAGTCTCTGGCTGATGCCGCGCACGGCGAGCGTGGGCGGATTCCTCGGCGTGTGCGCACTCATGGCACTGGGCAATGGCCTCGTCACGCCGGTGCTCAGCGGCATGGCTTCGCGCCACGTCCACGGGCGCGCGCAGGGTCGCGTGCTGGGGATGATGGCCGCCGCCGGCAGCCTCGGGCGCTTTCTTGGGCCGGCCTTTGCGGTGATCCCGCTGGTCGCCAATTTCTCGACGCTCGAACGTCCGCTCCAAGGCGCGATCCGCGCGACGGTGGACGCCGGTTATCACACGGCATTTTCCGCCGCCGCCGGGATCGTCGCGCTCGGGGCAGTTTTTGCGCTGCTCCTGCGCGTACCCCGCGAGGAGAGCGTGGTGGTGCCGACCCCCGTGCCGCAAACTTAACGCGCGTCCACTCGACATCGCACAACCGAAGGTTTTTTATCCTCAGACTTATGGCGATTCCTCTCGAAGACAAATTCAACGACATCGTCGGCAAAGCGATGCGCGGCCGGAAACTGAACGATCATGAAGTCGCCCAGAAAGCCGGGGTGTCAGCGGCCCAAGTGCAGGCCCTGCGCGATGGCACGTGGGACGAGGCAACCGCCCGCGCGGTGGCTCCCGTGCTGGCTTTGAAGGCCGACGCGCTTGTCGAATCCGGCCGTGACTCGTGGAAGCCGGAGCGCATCTCGCTCGACGGTTTCGCCGGCTTCAACACGCCTTACGAAGACATGACCGTGAACGCCTATCTCGCGTGGGACGCGAAGTCCGGCGCGGCGGTCGCCTTCGACACCGGCGCGGATTGCAGCGAAATGCTGGCGTTGCTCGCCGATAAAAAGCTGACCCTCAAACTCATCCTGCTCACGCACACCCACGGCGACCACATTTTCGATCTCGATCGGCTGAAGGAAAAGACCGGCGCACCGGCCTGCGTCGGCGAACTCGAAGCTTTCGACGGAGCCGCATCTTTTGCCGCCGGCCGCACGTTCGAGGTTGGCGGGTTGAAGATCGGGACGCGGCTGACCTGGGGTCATTCGAAGGGCGGGATCACTTTCGTGATCGACGGGCTGGCCCGGCCGGTCGCTGTGGTCGGCGACGCCGTCTTCGCCGGCTCGATGGGCGGGGGCGCGATCAGCTACGATGGCGCGCTCGCGACCAATCGCACCGAAATCCTTTCGCTCTCCGACGACACCATCCTCGCCCCCGGCCACGGCCCGCTGACGACCGTCGGCGAGGAAAAAATCCACAACCCCTTCTTCCCCTAACCTCCCATTCCTATGTCTGAAAATATCGCAGTTGTCGGAATCGGTCGGATGGGCGCCAACATGGCCCGGCACTTGAAAGATACAGGCTTTGCGGTCACCGCGGTCTTCGATCGCAACGCTTCGGTCGCCGCCTCGCTGGCCGAGGAAATCGGTTGCACCGCGCCCGCCACACTGCCGGAAGTTTCCGCTGCGGCCGACATTATCATTACCGTCGTCTCCGATGACGAAGCGATGGATGACATCTTCGGCTCGGTCGGGTGCAGCAGCGATTCGCTACTCGGCACGGCCAGCGGCGTGCCGGTCGCGCAGGGCAAACTTTTCATCAACTGCGCCACCGTCTCGCCCGGCACCCACGAGCTGGTCGAGAGCCGTTGCGCGGAAGGCGAAGCGCAATCGCTCGAAGCCTGCATGGCGTCGAGCATCACCCAGGCGCGCGACGGCACGCTCTATCTCATGTGCGCCGGCAAACCCGAAGCGTTCGAGCGCGCGAAACCCGTGCTGGAAAAGCTCAGCGCTTCGCTGCGTTACATCGGCGGCACTGGCTCGGCCGCGAAGGTCAAGGCGCTGGTCAACATGGTCATGAACGTCAACACCGCCGGCCTCGCCGAAGGGCTCGGACTGGCGGATGCGCTCGGGCTCGACCTGACGATGGTTCGCGAGGTCTTCAGCCAGACGGGCGCCAACTCCCGCGTGCTCGCGACCGACGGCGAAGACATGCAAAACCGCGACCACACTTGCTTCTTCAGCGCCGCGCATGCCGCCAAGGACAGCGGCATCGCGTTGCACCTCGCGAGCGCCGTGAATCTGGAACTGCCGCTCGCCGAAGCAACCAAACGGCAATACGACAAGATGGTCTTCGAAGGTCTGGGCGCGCTCGACAAATCCGGCGTTGCCGAGCTGACCTTCAAGGGCCGCCATAGCGGCGTCTGACGGGCGGAGTTGGAGGGCGGGCTCTTTCCGCGCGGAGGCAAGGCCGGGGCTCCCCCGCTCCGAGGACCGCGGCCTGAAAATCCCAGCTTCGCCGGCCGCCGTCGCATTTTTCTCGGACTCACTTTCCTTTGGGAAGTAGCGTCCGGACCTCGGAAAAAATGACCGGACTCGATTTCATTCAAGACCTCGCAATCGTCATGGTGGTGGCTGGCCTCGCCGGCTGGATCTGCCAGCGCATCGGCCTGTCTTCCGTGGTCGGATTTCTGTTCGCGGGAATCGTCATCGGGCCGTACACCCCGCCGTTCGCATTTATCGCCGATTTGGATCGGGTCCACACCCTTTCCCAACTCGGGCTGGTCTTCCTGATGTTTTCCGTCGGGATGGGGCTGAGCATTCGCCGGCTCCGACGGATGGGGCTCGGGGCGCTGGTGGCCACGGCTCTGGGGGCGCTTCTCGTCTTCGGCGCGACGCGTTCGGCGGCGCTCTTCATCGGCTGGACTCCAACCCAGAGCCTGTTCCTCGCGGCGATGCTCATGGTTTCCAGTTCGGCCATCATCAACAAGGTCCTGCAAGAGATCGGCGCGACCCACGAACCCGCGAGCCGGCGGGCGCTCGGCATCACCGTGCTGGAGGACGTCGTCGCGGTCGTGATGCTGACGATCCTCACGTCGGTGACCCGCGTGGCCGGCGGCGAAGCGGCTTCCGCACCGATTGCGCAAACGCTGGGCCTGATCATGGTCTTCGTGATCGTGATCGTGATCGCCGGCTTGCTGCTCGTGCCGCGGTTTCTCGGGACGCTGGCGCGCACCGCCGATGTCGATCTGCAAACGATCCTGATCGTGGGCATGCTGCTGGGCAGTGCGCTGCTGGCCGTGTGGGCCGGATACTCGCTGGCGCTGGGCGCTTTCCTCCTCGGCGCGATCGTCGCCGAAACCGCGCAGCGTTCGCAGGTCGAGCGTTACGTGCAGGGCCTGCGTGACATCTTCACCGCGGTCTTCTTCGTTTCGATCGGGATGTTGATGGATGTGAAAGTGATCGCCGAAAGCTGGCTGGTCGTGCTGCTCTTCGGATTTTTCACGCTGCTCGTGCGCACGCTGGCGTGCAGCACCAGTCTCATCCTGATCGGCAATTCCACCAAGGATGCCGTGCGCTCGGGCCTGATGCTCACGCCGATCGGGGAGTTTTCGTTCATCATCGCGCAACTCGGCGTGACCGCGCAGGCGGCCCCGGAATTGATCTATCCGCTGGCGGTCGGCATCGCCCTTTTCACCGCGCTCACCGCGCCGTTTTTGATCAAACACTCGGCGCCCATCAGCCGCGGGATCGAGCGGCTGGAGCCAAAGTTTTTCCGCGAGTTGGTCGCTTTCTATCACGGGGCTTTGCGAAAGCTGGGCGCGCGTCAGGAGGGCAACGTGGTCTGGCAGCTCTCGAAAAAGCGGCTCACGCAAATTGCTCTCGGATTCCTTTTCATCACCGGCTTGCTGGCGTTTTCGGACCCGCTCTTCACGGCGCTTTTTAAGCGGTTCGGCACCGATCTGCCCTTCGAGCAGCTTTGGAAAATCGCGTTTTGGACCACCCTCGGGCTGATCGCGCTGGCCCCGCTCTTCGCGGTCTGGCGCAACCTCGGCGCGCTCGCCACTCTTTATGCCGAAACCCTCACCAGCGACCAACGACCCGAGAGCGTGATGCGGGCGGTCGTTCAGGCGGGACTAAAGGCCATCTTCACGGTCGCGATCGTCATCTGGCTCTGGCTGATGCTGCCCTTCGACCTCGCGGCGGTGTGGACGGTCGGTGCCATCGCGCTGCTCCTCGCGCTCCTCCTGTTCCTGCTGCGGCGCAGTCTCATCCTGCTGCACAGCAAGGTGGAGTGGGAACTCGAAGAGGTGCTCTCGGCTGCGGAGGAGCGGCCGGCACAGAACTACCAGCGATTGCTGCAACCCCATCGGGAGTGGAACATCCATGTGCATGAAATCGTGCTGCCCGATGAGGCCGAATGCGCGGGCCGCCAACTCAGCGAACTGTCCCTCCGGCAGAAGTTTGGCTGTTCGGTGGCCGGCGTGGAGCGGCACGGTTTTGCGATCCCGAACCCACCGCCGGATCTCGTGCTCTACCCCGGCGACCGACTCCTGGTCCTCGCCACCCCCGAGCAAATCCCGGCGGTCCGCAACTTCATCGGGAAGACGAAACCCCCCGAAGAAACCGCCCGACTCATCGAAGAGATCGAGATGGAAGGCGTGCTCGTTCCGGAATCGAGCGAGGCTGCCGGCAAGCTGCTCGTGGAACTGGAAATCCCGGCGGCGACTGGAGTGCAAATCGTCGGCATCGAGCGTGACGGGAATCGGCTGCTCAATCCCGGGCCGTTTCAGGGCATCGAGGTCGGCGACCGACTGCTCGCGCTCGGCACCCATCGGCAGATCGCGGTGTTCGAGCGCTGGCTGAAGAAACGCGAAGGCGACAGCGCGGGTGCGCCGTGAGTCGCCCTAATTCGCCGCCGGCGCGGGAACCCTGACCGGCTCCGGACCAAAGACGACCTCGCGGGTCAGTTTCTCCAACCACGCGCGGCGACCGGTCTCCGGTACTTCGAGCGCGCGGGTCACCGGTTCGATCGCCGGGTAGCCGCCGACTTCATCCTGACTGTCGATGATCCGCGCGGCGCCGGTCAGCGCCTCACGCACAATGCGTGTGTCGATCGCGTCGCGCTCCGCCGGGCGCGCGCCGACGAATCGCGCGACGTGCCAGAGCGCGCCGGCGGGGCTTTTCGCTTCCAGCCCCTCGGGCCAGAGCGGCGGGGCATCGAGAGTGGGAAAGGGAGCACGCAGCAGCGCCAGCGGCTGGCCGCGCCAGTCGTAACCTTCGTTGTCCTTGAAAAAGCCGTCCGCCGTTCCCTCGAAAATGGCCGCGGTTTTTTTGGTCTTCTCGCCTCCGAGCACCACATTGCCGACCACGGCGATCCGCGCCTTCGGCAAGCTGCCACTTTGCGCATCCGGCACCGATGCGTGCAACGCGCGCTGTCCCGGGTTGGCAATGACGTTATTCACGACCACGCCCGAGGTATCGGGCTTGAAGACCGGATTCCGCTCCACGTTGCTCGCGTAAAGATTGCGCACGATGGCGACCTGCTGCGTGCCGTCGAAAACGAGCGTGCCTTTCGAATGCGGGCCTTTGCCGTGCGTCGATTCATTCAGTCCCTCGGCGATGATGCAGTCGCGGATGAAGATGCGCCGCGCGGGTTCGCCGGTCGGCGATTTGTAAGTCGCCGCGGAGATGTTTTCGTCGAGGCTCCACGTCACCGAACAATGATCGATCCAGACGTCGGCCGGGCCACCGCTGGTGGTGATGCCATCCGGTTCCCAGCCGCTGCCTTTGGGCTGGCCGGCGTCGCCCGGGCGGATGCGCAGATGTTGCACGACCACGCGATCGGCCGCGATGCTCAACCCGCCCCGAATGATGGTCACCCCCGGCGCCGGCGCGGTCTGCCCGGCGATGCAGGCGTCCGGCTCCAGGATTCGGAGGCCCTTGCGATCCAGGTCGATGACCCCCGCCACTTCGAAGACGATGAGCCGCGGACCTTTGGTCGCGAGCGCCGCGTCGAGCGTCCCCTTGCCTTTGGGAGCGAGGGAAGTGACCCGCACGACTTGCGCCGCATCGAGATCGAAACCCACGTCGGGCACCAGCGACTCCTGCCATTTCCACGGCGGCTCCGCGGCGGCGAGCGGGAGGGTGACGGCGAGGACCAGCGCGAGGAGCGAGAGCTTGGGGGACATGGCGCGAGGATGAACGTTCCGCGATCATTTGCCAAAGCCGAACGCAACAATGGTCTTGAGTGCGGGGGC
>JBBQIZ010000169.1:0-9793 GCA_038325425.1 Chthoniobacterales bacterium | reverse complement strand
ACGATCGCGCCCATCAGCGTGAAGGCGCCGATGGTCACCCGCTCGACCGGGATGCCCGAGATGACCGCCGCTTCCTCATTCCCGCCGATGGCGTAGAGGTAACGGCCGAACGGCGTGTGCTGGGTGAGCACCCAGACGGCCAGCGCGACGACGCCGAGGATCACGGCAGGCAGCGGCACGCCGCGGAATTGATTCGTGACCAGGACGAAGAGGAAGAGGATCTGCGCGGCGAGGAAGAGCTTGAGGAAGGTGAGTTCGCCGTCGTCGGTCTCGAAGCCGTAGCTTTTCCGCGCGGCGCGCGCTTTCAACCGCACGAAGACCAGCGCCGCGACGACGCCCCCGGCCAGCGCATAACCGGCGGCGGGCGGCAGGTAGTAGGTGGTGAGCAGGGAGTAGAGGTTGCGCTGGCCGCCAGTGACGATCGGGATGGTGTGGCTTTCGATGACCAGCCAGAAGAGCCCTTTAAAAACGAGCAGGCCGCCGAGGGTGATGATGAAGGCCGGGATGCGCTGCCGCACGATGAGCGTGCCCATCGCGCTCCACAGCACCAGCGCGACGACCAGCCCGGCGAGCAGCGCGAGCGCGGGCGGCCAGTGGTGGTTGGTGATCAGGACCGCGCCGATGCCGCCGATCAGCCCGACGCCGCTGCCCGCGCTGAGGTCGATGTGGCCGGGCAGAATAACGAGCAACATCCCGATGGCCAGGGTCGCGGTGATCGAAAAATCGATCATCAGCAGCGAGAGATTGCGGGCGCTGAGGAAATTGAAATCCGGGACCTTCAGCGTGAAAAATGCGGCGATGGCGAAGAGCGCGAGGGCCAGCGAAAGATCGCGGAGATTCAGGCGGGAAGTCATGGGGCGACGGTGGGCCAGTCCATAGCACAGCGGCGGGCGCGCTGGCCAACCCCAAAGCCAGTCCCCGCAGCGCGGGGGAGGGCTTTCCGGTTGCGCGGGTGGTGGCCGTGACGTACCCGACATGGCACAATGTCCCCTGACGCTCTTCAATTTGCCGATCTCGCCAAGGTCTTCCCCATCGCCGACGGAAAACTGAAGCCCATGCAGATGGCCAGTTCCGGGGGCCGCAAAACGCGCATTCTGATCGGCGACGATGACCCCGTTTTCACGCTCACCCTGTTCCATTTCCTCGCCCAAGCGGGCTATGAAGTGACGGTGGCCGAAAATGGCGCCGATACCATCGCCGAGCTGCGCAAGGCGGATTATCCGCCGGTGGCGATTCTCGACTGGGAGTTGCCCGGGATGGGCGGCGGCGAAATCTGCGAACGCATGCGCGACGCCGGGAAAAACGTCTTTCTCATCCTGAACAAGGAGCCACTGACCACGGCGGAGGTGGTGGACGGTTTGGAGAAGGGCGCCGATCTCTACCTCCTGAAATCGGTTCCGCCGGAGGAATTGCTGGCCCATGTGAAGGTGGGTGTGCGGATCATCGAGCGGCAGCGGGCGCTGGTGCAGAAGGTCGAGGAGCTGACTGGCAGCCGGCTTCCGCCGGAGGGTTGATCTCCGCGCGGCGCGCGGGCGCGCCGTCGGCCGCGGGATTGCGGCTTGTCATTCCCGGCTCGGTTTCTACCCTCGCCGCTGAACGCTGTTCAGCCCTTTCTGATGAAGTACCGGACCAAAGTACTGCTGCTCCTGATGGCGACCGTCGTCGTGACGACCGGGCTTTCGGTCGGGCTGCTCTACGGGTACTTCGAGCGCGTCCTGCGGAACCAGATCGGCAGCCAGGTCCTGACCGTCGCGGCCACGGCCGCCGCTTTCCTCGATGGCGAACTGCACCAGAAAATCAAAGCGCCCGGCGACGAAAAGCTGCCCCCTTATATCACCCTGCGCGACCAGCTCCGCCTCGTCCGGGAAGCCAACTCCCGTCCCGACTTCACGGTCAACCCTACACCTACAACGCCGTGCGCGGGCTCTTCCAGGTCCGGCAGTTCGGCCCGGTGAACGTGAAGGGCCACGACGACCAGATGATCGTGTATGCCGTGGATGGCGCGCTCGAACCGGGCGGGCCCGCCCGCCGTTATAGGTGGGTGAAAATCGCGGTTAGCCGGCGAAGTTCGCCTTGGCGACGCGGAGGATATTGCCGCCGAGGATGAGGCGGATCTGGTCGTCGGTGTAACCGCGCTGGACCAGCCCGGCGGTGAAGAGCGGCCAGTTTGTCCAGGCGACGCTCTGGTCCATTTCGGGCGTGGTCTGGAAGTCGTCCTTCGGCCAGAGGTGTTCCCATCGGGAGCTGGAGCCGAGGGGAAGACTGCCATCGGGCCGGCGCTGGATTTTGGCGCGCTCCTCCCGGTCGAAGCGGGAGGCGTAGGCGACGTCGGTGCCGATGGCGACGTGCTCGATGCCGAACTTTTTTGCGACGTAATCGATGTGATCGAGGAACGCGCTGATGTCGCCTTTTCCGCCGAGGAAACGCGGGATACAGCAGATGCCGACGAGGCCGCCGGTGTCGCAGATGGCCTTGATCGTGTCGTCGGGTTTGCCGCGGAAGTGGCGGTAAAGGCCGGCGGCGGTGGTGTGGCTGGCGACCATCGGTTTAGCCGAGGCCTTGGCGGCGTCAAAGGCGGTTTTCCAGCCGGAGTGTGCGGTATCGACGATGACGCCGAGGCGGTTCATTTCGGCGATGACGGCGCGGCCGAAGTCGCTCAGGCCGCCGTCGTGCGGCTCGCCGGCGCCGTCGCCGATGGCGTTCCGGCGATTGTAGGTGAGATGCATCATGCGGATGCCGAGCTGGTGAAAGATGCGGATGAGGCGCAGTTCGTCGCGGACGCTTTCGCCGGCCTGCGGGAGGGGGACGCCGTTGCTGGTGAGGTAGAGGCAATGCTGCCCGGCGGCCTGCGCGGCTTCGATGTCGGCGGGGCGCACGGCTTTGCTCAGCGCGGGGCGGAGGAGATCGGTGGCGTAGGTGAAGCGGGCGAGGCGCTTGAGTAGGCGGAGCGGGTCGCTGCCTTCCTCGCCGGCGTTTTGGAAGATGCAGGTCACGCCGGCGGCGCGGAAGGCGTCGAGGAATTCCGCGCGCTCGCGGGCGTCGGTGGCCATGCGGGTCATGGACATTTCTTCGCGCAGATCATTCAGCTCGCTCGGCGAAGCGCCGGCCTGCGCGACGGCGCTGAACTCCGCGCCGTCGATGGCGGCGCGCGGGGCGAAACCGTAGGCGTCGAAGACCAGCGCGGAGGCGTGCAGCTCGGCGGCGCGCTGGAGTTGGGCGGTGGTCGGCTGGAGGATGGCGAGCGCGACGTCGCGGGCGCGGTCGATCACCGGATTGCCGGTGCGCAGGGCGGGGACGGGCTCGGCGGCGCGGGAGAAGATCTGGAGCCCACGCCACGCGGCGAAGGCGGCGGTGGTCTGGACGGTCTGGCGGAGGAAGCGGCGGCGGGAGGAGGGGAACATCGCGCGCATCGTGAACGCCGTGCGGCCGGGCTGTCGAGCGCGCGGCTGCTCAGGCGGCCGCAGTGAACGTGTGCTGGCCGAGGGCGGCGGCGAGCAGGCGCTCGGGCGTGGCTTCGGCACGCGAAAATTCCCCGCCGATCCGGCCTTCGTGGAGCATGAGGATGCGGTCGCTCATGCCGAGCAGTTCGGGCAGTTCGCTGGAGACGAGGACGACCGCCTTTCCGCTCGCGGTGAGTTCGTTGATGAGGTCGTAGATTTCGCGCTTCGCGCCGACATCGATGCCGCGGGTCGGTTCATCGAGGAAGATGACTTGCGGCGCGGTCATGAGGACTTTGCCGAGGACGACTTTCTGCTGGTTGCCGCCGGAGAGTTTGCTGACGGCGGCTTCGAGACCGGGGGCTTTGACGTGGAGCGAACGGAAGGCGTGGTCGTTCTTTTCGAACTCGCGGCCGGTGTCGATCAGGCCGGTGTGGGTGAGGTGGCGCAGGGAGGAGAGCGAGAGGTTGAAGCCGATGGGCTGGGGGAGGACGAGGCCGAAGCGGCGGCGGTCTTCCGAAACCAGCGCCAGCCCGCGCGGCATGATCTGATGCGGTTTGAGCGGCGGTAGCGCTTTTCCGTTGAGCGTCACGCTGCCGCTGCGGCGCTCGCCCCATGCGCCGAAGAGGTGCATGAGCAATTCGGTGCGGCCGGCGCCCATCAGCCCGCCGATGCCTAACACTTCCCCGGGCGCGACGGAGAAACGGATGTCGTGCAGGCGGAGTTGGCCGCTGCGGGCGTCGGCGACGGTCAGGTTCTCGACGCGCAACGGAGGGACGCGCTCCCGCGCGTCCGTGACTTCGGGCGAGGACGGATCGCGCAAGGTGTGGGACGCGCCGGAGCGCGTCCCTCCGGGAGTTGGCCGCGGCGGAAATAGCTCGCCAATCTCGCGCCCGACCATGGCGCGGATGACGTCGGCCTTGCTGGTCTCGGCGATGGGTTTGGTCCAGATGGTCGCGCCGTCGCGCAGGACTGTGACGCGGTCGGCGAGGGCGAAGACTTCATCGAGGCGGTGCGAGATGTAGATGCAGGCGATGCTGCGCTGGCGAAGGTCGCGAAGGATGGTGAGGAGGGTCTGGACTTCGTGTTCGGCGAGCGCGGCGGTCGGTTCGTCGAGGATGAGGATGCGGGAGTCTTTGCCGAGCGCCTTGACGATTTCGACGAGCTGCTTTTCGCCGACGCCGAGCCGGCCGACCGGCGCTGCGGGGTCGATCGTGACCTGGAAACGATCGAGCAACGCGCGGGCGTCGCGGTGCAGGCGCGGCCAGTCGATCAGGCCAGCGCGGGTCGGGGCCGCGCCGAGGAAAATATTCTCGGCGACCGACATTTCGTCGATCAGCGCGAGCTCCTGATAAATGACCGCGAGGCCGGCGCGCTCGGCGTCGGCGATGCTGTGAAAATGCGCGGGCTGAGCGCCGACTTCGAGTTCGCCTTCGTAGCTGCCGTGGGCGTGTAGCCCGCTCAGGAGCTTGATCAGCGTGGATTTGCCAGCGCCGTTCTCACCGCAGAGCGCGTGGATTTCACCAGGCCGGAGATCGAAGGAAACGTCGCGCAGCGCCACGACGCCCGGAAAGCGTTTCGTGATCCCGCGGGCTTGCAGCACCGTGCTCACGGGACGGGTGGGGTGTCGCCTTTGGCGCGCGCGGCGAGCCGCAGGGCGAGTTGCAGCAGGAGCGAAAAAACCGCGAGCCCGCCGCCGAGTAACAAACCGCCAGTTGCGCCGAGCACGCAGGCGAAGCCGATGGGTTCGACGTCGTTCCACGGGATGAAGTGAGCGAAGAAAGTCGGCGTCAGTGTGCCTGCGGCCAGGCCGAAGAGTCCGCCCATTCCCATGCCGATGAGCGCACCCACGGTGACCAAAGCGAAGATGCGCCCGGCGCTCAGTGGAGTGCCGTTCATGGGTTCGGCGCCGCGTTGCGATAGATGGCTTCGGCCGGGTGGAAGCCGTCGGCGATCACGGTTTCGCGGAGGTTGTCTTTGGTCACGGCGATGACTTCGAGTTGCACCGTGGGCACCTGAATCTGGCCGTTGTCGTAGGCGCCGGTGGCGATGATCGGGCGGCCTTGCGCGAGCTTCACGGCATACTCGGCAGCCTGCTCGGCGAGGTTTTTCAAGGGTTTGTAAATGGTCATGCTTTGGGTGCCGCCGACGATCCGCTGGCAGGCGGCGAGGTCGGCGTCCTGGCCCGTGACGAGCACCTTCCCGGCAAGGCCTTCCTCGATCAGCGCCTGGATGGCGCCGCCGGCGGTGCCGTCGTTCGAGGCGAGGATGGCGTGGAAGTCGTTGCCCACTTTGTTCAGGCCGGCGTTGGCGACTTTCTTGGCGTTCTCCGGCTTCCAGTCATCGACCCAGTCCTCGTGCACGACTTCAATCGCGCCGCTCTCGATCAGCGGGCCCAGAACCTTGTCCTGGCCGGCTTTGAAGACGGTGGCGTTGTTGTCGGTCTTGGCGCCGTAGAGCCGCATGATGCGCTTTTTGCCGGGGCCGATTTTGGCCAGCGCTTCGACGAGATACTGCGCCTGCAACTCGCCGACCCGGAAGTTGTCGAACGTCATGTAGAGGTCGAGGTCGCAGTTCCGGATGAGGCGGTCGTAGGCGAGCACCGGGATGCCGGCGTCGTGGGCCATGCGGACGGCTTTGGCCATGGCGTCGCCGTTGTGCGGGGCGATGACGATGACATCGACGCCGAGGGTGATGAGCGTCTGCACGTCGGCGACCTGGCGGACGTCGTCGCTATTGGCGTCCTGCACTTTGACGTCGGCGCCGAGCTCGGTGGCTTTCTTGACGAAGTTGTCGCGGTCCCGCTGCCAGCGTTCCTCTTTCAGCGTGTCGAGAGAGAGGCCGATGACGGGCCGGGTGCGGCCGGTCAGCGCCGCGGGGGCTGTCCCTGATCGGGCGAGCATGAGCCCCATGGCGAGGCTGAGAAGGCAGGAGAGAATCACCAATGTGACACGCAATTTCATGGGGGGACGGGTGGAAGCCGCCGCAGGTTATTGCGGCGGAAAAACTTTGCCAAGCATTGCCCTCTCGGCGACCGCTGGCCGTGATTCAGATTTGGCCGAGCTGGCCTTTGAAAACCCACATCAGCGCTTTGAGCCCGAGTTCGGACAGGCTGAAGGGCTTGCCGACGAAATCGTTGCCGCCGCTCAGACTCGACTGCACCCGGTTTTGGAACGTCGCCATCCCGGTGATGAAAACGATCGGCGTCTTTTCGTGGATCGAGAGCGCGCGGATCTTGTTGGCCAGCTCAAAGCCGTTCATCTCCGGCAGCCCGACATCGAGGAAGATGAGATCAAACCCTTGCACGCCCAGGGCGGCGAGGCCCGCCGACGGGGTATCCGCGGCCATCGACCTCAGGTGCGCCATTTCCAACGCCGCCATGATGATCGCGCGCGCGCCTTCTTCGTCGTCCACCACCAGAACTTGCGAAGCAGCGGGATCCCGCAACCGGCAGCGCACCTCCGCGGGCAGAAGCGTGGAGAGAAAATCGATGGCCTGACCGAGCGACCGCAGCACGGAGCGGTTGCCCATTTCTGGAAACCGGGTGAGATCGAAGGCGAGTGCTTCAATTTGGGCGCTGAAGATGTGAAGCGGGCGCTGACCGAGCATGGCCATTTCTTCCCCGAAGCCATGGATGGCCCGGTAAAACTCGGTGATCGCCTGCGGGTCGCTGCCGTCGCGACTGGCTTCCTGCAAGGCGCGGCGCAGCGTGTTGAGGGTCGCTTCCGCCCCGTCGAGGCTCGTTTGCAGCCAGCTTTCATCGGCGTGAATCGCCCCGCGGCGCAAGGCGGCGGTTCGTTCCAGACCGAGCAGCGTTTGGATGGCGTCGAGCACATCGGCCATCGGATTCGGACCTCGAGCCAGCACGACCTCCGCTCCGGCGCGCTGCGCACTCTCGCCAATCGCCGGCCGGGCGGTGGGCAGGACGACCACCGGGATTTGCCGCGCCCCGCCGCCCGCGCGCAGCTTTTTGATCAGTTCTGCGAGATCCATCCCGGGCAGCGCCGGATCGAGCACGACCACGTCGGGGCGCCGTTCGAGCATCGAGGCCAGTCCCTTCTCGCCCGTCCGGGCGGATTCCACGGCGAAACCCGCTGTCCCCAGCTTTTCCTGGTACAGATTGCTCAGGAGGCGGTTTTCGTGGAGGAGGAGGATTTTTTTGAGGGTCATTGTCACGGAACGGGGAGGAGCGTCTTCGAGTTCGCTGACGCAGCTTAATGCAAGGGGCGTGCCTCCCCGTGGGAACTTATCGCAGGCCGACGCGGGTCAGGCGGTCATTTACTTCCGCCGAACGGTTCCGGGGGTTGCAAAAATTCCTTGAGCGCCGGTCGAGGACGGTTATGGTGCCGACCCGCAAGCCTCACGGGTGCAAGGACGAATAGCTCAATTGGCAGAGCAAGCGACTCTTAATCGCTAGGTTCTGGGTTCGACTCCCAGTTCGTCCACCACAAATCCTTCTTTCCGAGGGACTTACATCTGAAATTCTCAGATAATTGTCGTACCGTGTGTCGTACGTTTCTGTCAAATCACAGCCTGGGACCGTTCTCCCGCCGGGCCGTCGCGACGATGGCGAGCGCTCCGGTAACCGGCACTCCGAGCCGCCTCGCCGCTGCGCGCCCCTTCTTTTCATCGATGAGCAACCAAGGCGCCGAGGTTTCGACAGCCAACGCGATGGCCTCCGATTCACCTTCATCCAAACCGGCGAGACGCAGGCTCGTCGCCAGCGCAGGCTGGGCGATGGCGGTCACACAGCCACCCGGCGTCTCGTGCCGTGAGGAGCGAGGAACGCCCCTCGCGATGCGGGAGTGCCAGCATTTCCTGCCACACGGCTTCGGGGACGCCCACGATCTGCAACTGGTCCCGCACGAGATCGAGTCGCCCGATGACGGCCAGATTGGTGAGAGGCGAGGTGTTACTGATGACCAGCGACATACGCGGCGTCGTCCGCCATTTCCGCGTCACCGTAATGCCGGACGATCCCGCGCCGGCTCAGCTCGTGCCCGAACACGAAAGGGTGCAGACTCGCCACGCGGGCCGCATTGCCGAAAGACGCCAACTCGTGGGACGCGCCATCGCAGGGATGCGCGACCGGATATTTCTCGTGACAAAGGCGTATCCGCATCACGCTTCACGCCGCGAGCTGCCGCTGGCGTGCGCACGCACTTTGCAACGGCTCGGCACGGACGTGATCGATCTCTACTTGCCTGCACTGGCGAGGGCAGACCCCGCTCGCGGAGACCGTGGAAGCGTTCGAAGCCTTGCGCGCCGGCGGGAAAATTCGCCGCTGGGGCGTTTCCAATTTCGACACCGATGACAGGGAGGAACTCGGCGCCAAAGCCGATGACTGCGCGACGAATCAGGTGCTCTATAACCTCGAAGCGCGCGCGATTGAGTTCGAACTGCTGCCGTGGTGTCAGAGGCGCCAAATGCCGGTAATGGCTTACTCGCCGGTCGGCCAGGCCGGACGGCTTTTGAAAAACAAAGCGCTGCTCGAAGTAGCGCGTCGGCACGACGCGACGCCCGCGCAGATTGCCATCGCGTGGGCGCTCCGGAAGCCGGGGGTTATCGCGATTCCGAAACCGGGTAATCTCGATACGTCCGCGAGAACGCCGCCGCGGCCAGCATCGAGCTATCCGCTGCCGATCTCGCAGCAATCGCCGCCGCTTTCGCACCGCCCAACAAGAAACGGCCTTTGCAGATGCTGTAGCCCGCTTGCGACGGGGCAGCGGTTTGTCACGCCGGTTTCAGCGTCGCCAAATCGACTTCGCGTTCGACCCGGGCAAATCGCTTGTAGTTACCTTTCGGACAGTTTCGGACACTTGAGCTGCATAATGCTGCGCGATTTCGCCAAATCCGCGATTTGCAGCAAACGCAGTTAAGCCACTGAACCGCGATTGTTTGTGCGGCTTTCGCGCAGTTTCACGAAGTTGCAGAAGCGGGTTTGCAACCCGTGATGGTATAATCCAATGGCCTCCATCCACCGACAACCCGGCAGACCGAACTGGTTCTGTGCCTTCACCAGTGCCGACGGGAAGAGGGTTTTTCGTTCAACCGGCGCCAAAGAGAAGAGACAGGCCCAGGAGATCTGCCGAGCGTGGGATAAGGCGGCACGGTTCGGCAAGAAGGGCTCGCTGACCCCCGACACTGCTCGCGAGATCATCGCCGCTGGTGTAGCCGACGTATTCGCGGCGGCGACTCGCGAAACCTTGCCAAGTGGGACGGCGCGGGTGTGGTGCAAAACCTGGCTGGAGACGAAAAGCATCGAAACCGAACCGTCCACGCACAAGCGCTACGCCGGGATCGTCGGACGGTTTCTGGAGTGCCTCGGTCCCCGGGCCGACAAGGACGTTGCTGCC
>JBBQIZ010000168.1:0-9800 GCA_038325425.1 Chthoniobacterales bacterium | reverse complement strand
TGCGTGGAGATGCAGAGCGTGCGCCGGTCGCTGGCTTCGCCATACAGCGCGGGCGAGGCGGGGATGAGGACGGATTCGATGAGGGCGCCATCGTCGAGCTTGAAAAGATATTTCAGCGTGGTGTCGAGCGAGCCAAGCGTGCGCACCGGCTCCAGTCCGGAAAACGCCAGCTCCGCCGTGAGCTGCTCGCGTAACCCGGCCGGCAGATCGCTCATCTCGGCGAACGACTTCACCCGCCGACCATAAATCCACTGCATGACCTGCTTGGCGCGATAGGCCGGCTGCCCGGCGGCACGGAGCCGCTCGCTCAACTCTTCGAGCGTGAGCGATTTGATCAATGGGTGCGCTGGCGCAGTGGGCATCAGCGCACCTTCGCCCAAGTGCGGCTCTGCGCCAAGCGGCGACTACGCCATGGCGCTTGCATCGGCCCGAGCCTCCCCTACTCTCCCAGCCCCGATTATGCCGAAGCCCTACGAAGTTTTCGCCGCCCTCCCACCCGCCGTCGCCGAGCAGCTCTTCTCCCATCTCCACGAAAAGGAAAAGCCGCTTTACAAAGCCACGATCGACACCCTCGCGAAACAACGCAAGCTGCGCCCAATCTTCGTCGAGCGGAAGCCGCGGGCCGAGCGGCACGCGTGGATGAAAGAAGTGCTCGGCCGGAAAATTAACGAATCGGTCGCCGCCCATCTCCTGCAAATCTGGCTGGTCGGCGCGCACGCCAAACTGCTCTGCGACTTCCTCGACAGCCTGGGCATCGCCCACGACGAAAACGGCACCATTGAATCGCTGCCCACCGCGCCGCCCAAGGAAAAGCTCACCGAGACGATCGACACCCTTTTTGCCACGCACGACCCGGCCGTGGTCGTGGTCTATCTCCACGCCTTCCAAGCGCTCGACGACACCGGCTGGTCCACGCTGGCGGAATTGCTCGTCGAGGATCCGCGGCTCCAGCTCGCCGTTCCCGCGGCCGCTTAGGCAAATCCGGGCGATTGCCCTGCCGAGCAAGCCGTTCCTCACCGGCCACGGCGACATCCCGATGAGCGTCCGCGCGATCAAGCCGGGCGCCGTCGATTTCCTCACCACACCGGTCAACGACCATGACCTGCTGCGCGCCGACGTAGGTCAGCCATGCGGTGCAGTGGGATTTGCGAGAACCGTCGGAGGATAGATATCGGCACCCGCGACGCCACCCGAACACCGCCTCGTGGATTTCACGAGAACCGCCGCCAACGGCACCAAGCGGAGCGTCTCGCTCCCTAGCGGGCCAGGCTTTCCGCGGTCTCGGCGGGGAGTGATTTGCCTTCGAGCCACACGTATTCCTTCCAAGCGCCTTCATAGAGGCGGACTTTGGGATAGCCGGCGACATGCTTCAGATAGAAGCGCAGGAGGCTCCCTTCGCGCGAGGTGCCACAGTAGCAGAGGATTTCCTTGTCGGGGGTGATGCCGGCGGCTTCGAGTTCGGCTTTCACGGCGGCAAAGGGCCGGAATTGGTGAGTATTGTCCTTCTCCATCAGACGCGCCCAATGGAAGTTGATAGCACCGGGGATGTGGCCTTTGCGCAGCCAGACGTCATCCTGGCCGAGGTATTCGTTCTTCGGGCGGGCATCGACGAGGAGATGGCCGGGGCGGTCTTTGAGCGCGAGGACTTCGTGGACGGTCAGGGCGATGCCGGGGTTGCCCTGGGCGGGGAGTTGGCCGGGGCGATTGCCAAAATAATCCTGCACGGACGCGAAACCGGCGGCTATCCATCCGGCGAGGCCACCATCGACGATGCGGATGTCTTTGATGCCGGATTTTTCGAGCACATAAGCGACCATCGTGGCGCTGAGGATTTCGTCATTCGGCAGCGCGGCCCCGGTGGCGTAGATGAGGTGCAGACGGTCCTTGTCCACGCCGGCGCGGACGAGCAACTGGTTGGTCAGATCGGGCGGGAGATATTGGACGGGCACGCCGTGATCGGTGCCGCGCAGCGTATCGAACTCGAGGTGATGCGCGGTGGGGAGATGGCCGCGGAAGTAGTCCTTGTAACCGCCGCGGGTGTCGAGGACGACCGGGCGCCGGGCGGGATCGGCGTGTTCAATGAGCTGCCGGGCCTCGGTCGGGGCGATGACGCCGATCTCAGCGAAGACGGCAGCGGTGGGGAGGAGGGTGAGCGCGATGAGGAAGAGAAGGGAGGTGGAGGTTTTCATGAAGCAATGAGGGTAACTGAGGATCTATGCGCATATTGGCATATATAAGACGCGGAGTTGTCGAGGAAAAATCTGCGACCGGGGAAAGCCGCCGCCGCCCTGCCCTTCCGCAGGTCGGCGGGTTTGTCGCGCGATCGAACTGACTCCCCGCGCCGCCGGACAAATTCATCTTCATAATGCGGCTCCACTGGCCGAGCGAAAAGGCGCCGGCGATCATCGACGGCACCTGAAAGGCCCCGGCGGTCAAAGCCGTGGAATAATCCGTTTCGATCGTGAAACGCGCGGGCTACCTGTCAAAAAGGTGGCCCGCGACTTCCGTAGCGAACCCAATCAAAACCATGCAGACACGCCGACACTCTCCGCTTTACCTGGCCCTCGCCGGGGTCATCGCTGCCACCGCACTCACCGGTTGCCAGAAAAAAGGCGACCCCATTTCCGCTGCGGAGCAGGCCGACAAAAAATCCGGCATCGCTGCGCCGGGGATCGAAGAAACCAAGGCCATCGCCGAGGAAGCGTTCATCTACGGGCTGCCGATCGTCATGAACTACGCGATCATGCACGAGTTCAACGTGGACCCGAAGTCCGGGCAGTACAAGGGGCCGTTCAACAAGATCGCGAACGAAGCGCGGGTCTTCACTTCCAAGGATACGGCGGTCGTCACGCCAAACAGCGACACGCCTTACTCGATGCTCTGGCTCGATTTGCGCGCCGAGCCGAGGGTCATTTCGGTCCCGGCTTTCGACAACGAGCGTTATTATTCGGTCCAACTCTGCGACGGGAATACCTTCAACTACGGCTACATCGGCAACCGCGCGACGGGCATCGAAGCCGCAGACTACCTCGTCGTCGGGCCAGATTGGCAAGGCGAGACGCCTGCGGGGATCAAGAAGGTATTCCAATCCTCGACGCAGTTCTCGATCGCGATCTTTCGCACCCAGCTCTTCAACGCGGAAGACATGCCCAACGTGATGAAGATCCAGACGCGCTACAAGACGCAGCCGCTCTCCGCGTTCCTCAAACAACCCGCTCCACCGGCCGCACCGAAGCCCGATTTCCTCCCGGCGACCACCAGGGGCATCAAGGAAAACTTCTTCGCGTATCTCGACTACGCGCTGCAGTTCAATCCGCCCGCCCCGGAGGAGCACGCCATCCGCGCCAAGCTCGCGAGCATCGGGATCGGCGAGGGAAAGACGTTTGAACTCAAGGACCTCTCGCTCGAACACCAAGCCGCCGTGCTGCTCGGCATGAAGGCCGGTGACGACAAGGTCAAGAAAGCCGTGGCGCAACTCGGCACGGAAAAGAACGGCTGGCGGATCAGCGCGGCGCAGGGTGACCGCGCCTTTTACAACGGCAACTGGCTGCTCCGCGCCGCCGCGGCGCAGGCGGGCATCTATGGCAACGACTCGATCGAGGCGACCTACCCCATAACCCGGGTCGATGCCGCGGGCGAAACGATCGACACCGGCAAAAACCGTTACACGATGACCTTCCCCGCGGGCCAACTCCCGCCGGTCCACGCCTTCTGGTCATTGACGATGTATGACGGCAAGAGCCAGCTCCTGAGCGAAAACCCGATCAACCGCTACCTTATCAATTCGCCGATGCTGCCGAATATGAAGACGAACGAGGACGGCTCGCTCACGCTCTACATCCAGAAAGACAACCCCGGCGCCGACCAGGAAAGCAACTGGCTACCCGCGCCGAACGGAACCGTTTATCTGGTAATGCGCCTCTACTGGCCGACGACCGAAGCGCCGTCCGTCCTGCCCGCCGGCAAAGGCATCTGGAATCCGCCGGGCATCGTGAAGGTCAACTGATCCACCGATTCCGTGAATTGATCGCATCAAGCGCCTGGCTGCCTTCCGCGCAGATCCTGCCACTCCTCCACCACAGTGATCGTGGCGTCCAATACGCCGCCGCGGCCTTCGCCCAACTCGCCTCCGCCCACGGCCTCACCCTGAGTATGAGCCGCACCGCCAATCCCTACGACAACGCCCTGGCCGAGAGCTTCGTCGCCACGCTCAAAACCGAATGCTTCGGCACCTCCATTCCATCCACCCGTGCCGCCGCCGCACTCCTGGCTTTCGACTACATCGAAACCTTCTACAACCGCCGCCGCCGGCACAGCAGCCTCGGCTATCGCTCACCCCTCGACATCGAGAAACAAATGTTCCCCCAAAACAAAAACGACTAACCTCAACAACCGATCAACAGTCCAAACCGCGCTTTCGAGGAAAGATCAGTCCAGAATTCTAGAGCACCTCAAAGAGTAAGAGTAAGAGTAGGAGTAGGAGCAAAATGACGAGGAAGGGATGACGCGCAGACTGCCCGCCTCTTTGGCACATCCGCTGCTAAGCAGGCGCCTGCCATGCAACTCGACGAATCCCTGACCCAACACCTCTTCCTCTGTGAGGAAATCCACCGGCTTTTGCTCGAGGAAAATCGCCTCCTGCAAACCACCCGCAAACCGCCCGTCGACGAATTCCTCGACCGGAAGCGGGAACTGTTGCCGCGGCTCGATGCCGCGCGCCTCGCGCTGAGCACCAGCAAGCTGACGCAACCCGGAGAAATGAGCCGGCACCAGCCGATGATCGAGCGGTTGCAGAAGAAGATGCTCTCGCTCCTGCTGCTCGACCGCGAAAACGAAAAACTGCTGCTCAAGTATTCCGTGCAGTCCGAGATTTTCCGCGTCGCCGCGAAACCCCGTCCGCATCTCGTCACCCGCGCCTATTCCGCCGCCGCGGCTTGATCATGGCGACGAGCGATCCCTCCCCCACCCCGCTCCCGGGCGCCACCTACCGGTTCGTCGTCCACTCGGCTGAGGAAGCCGTGCGGATGATTCACGAGAAGCTCGGCGCCGAAGCGCGGGTCATTTCCGTCAAACAACTCGGCAACCGTGGCTTCGCCAGCCTGCTCCGCGCGCCGCAGTTGGAAGTCATTGCCGAGGTTACCGCCACGCCCATCCCCGCGAGCACGCCCGCCGCCGCCAGCGACCCTTTTCCGACGATGCCGGAGCCGCCCGCGGAAGATGAATCCACGTGGCTGCAAAACGAACCGGCGCCGTCCCCCACCCCGTTCCCATCGGCGGAACCGCTGGAGCGCCTGCTCACCCGCGCGGGCATCGGCGAGCAAACGCTCGCCCGCTGGCGCCGTTTTACCCGCTGGGAGCAACTTTGCCACCGACCGCTCGGCGCAGCGCTCCAGGAAGTCGTCGAGATGCTCCGTGCCGAATGGCACGAACCGGTGCAGCGTCCGATCGGTCCTCGCGTCGCTTTTTTCGGCCCACCTGGGAGCGGTTCGACGACCGCGCTGTGCAAGGCGCTGACGATGGACGTCTTTTTTCAGCAACAGCCGGCCGTCGTAATGAAACTCGACGGCGAACAACCAAACCCGACCGAAGGCCTGGCGATGTTTTGCGAAGCGCTCGACGTGCCGCTGCTGCGTTCGGCGGACGAACTCGAGAGCATCCCCGAAGGCCGCCGCTTCTATTTCGACGCCACGGGCTCGCCCCTCCACGACGGCGCGGCCTGGCGGGATTTGGGCCGGTTGCTCGGCGAATTTTACATCGATACGCGCGTCCTCGTCCTCAATGCCGCCTACGAAATGGACTTGCTGAAGCGGAGCTACACGCTCGGCCGCGAAGCCGGCGCGACGCACGTCGTCTTCACCCATCTCGATGAAGTCCACCACTGGGGCAAACTGTGGGATTTGCTCCTCGGCGGCGGGCTGCAGCCGATGTTCTTCAGCTGCGGCCAGAACGTTTCCGGCGACCTGCGCGAAGACACCTTTGAACAGATGATTCAGCGCATGTTGGGCGGGCTGAAACTGTGACTACCGCAACGCTTCCGGTTACAAAAACAGGAAGCAAAGCGCCATGACGATCGTCGGGATCAGTGCGCCGAGGAAGAGGCTGAACGGGGCGACGCCATCGCGGAAGTAGCTCGAAAGGATGGACTGCCCGGCCGGGTTGGGGGCGTTGGCAATGACCGTCAAACCGCCGCCCGCGACCGCGCCGGCGACGACCGCGTATTTCAGCGCGTCGCTGAAGTCCGGCACGAGGGTGGCGAGGTAAGTGATCGCGGCGTTGTCGTTGAATGCGGTCAGGCCCATCGCGCCGAGGAGGAGCGGCGTTTCGCCGAGGCGCCCGAGCAGCGGCCCGATCCACCAGCCCTGGAGGCCGCCGTGAATGACGAGGCCGCCGAGGAAAAAGCCGACGAGCAGCGCGGGCTTGAGGCTGAGCCGGTTCTGGTGGTGCTCGGTGGCGGCGGTGAAGGCGAGGAAGAACAGAAACCCGCCCATGAAGAGCGCCGGATAGTGCGCGACGAAGACCGTCCAGCCGAGGAAAACGAGATGCACCACCGTGATCCAACCGGGCACCGGATCGGCACGATCGCTCCACTGCAGCGGCTCCTCGGTGGCCACGGGCGTGGGGCTCAAGGCGGCAAATTCGCGCCGGAAGATGGTGAAATAAATGAAGTTCGCGATTCCGATCCCGATGACTGCTTTCCAACCGAAGTGCGTGAGCATGAACGGCGTGGTCCACTCCCATTTCGCCGCCACCATGAGCACGGGCGGTGCGGCAAAATGGGTGAGCAACCCGCCAACGGAAATGTTCACGAAGAGCAACCCCATCGTCGCGTAGCGGAATTTGACGCTCGGGTTGAGGTCGTAAAATTGCCGGGCGAGGAGCAGCGCGCAGATCGTCATCGCCGCCGGTTCGGTGATGAACGAGCCGAGGAGCGGCCCAACGGTGAGGATGGACAGCCACCAGGCGGCCGGTTTTTCCCCGCCGATGCGGGCGAACAACCGCAGACTTTGCTGAGCGAAGCGCAGCACCGGACGGGTCGAAGCGATGCACATGATGACGACGACAAACATCGGCTCGGTGAAAACGACGCTGCGGCTGATGTAGCTCTCCGCCGCCGGCCAGCCTTTGAAGGCCGTGATCGCGACCAGCAGCGGGATGACCCAGATGCCGAAGATGGCCTCGATTTCGCCGAGAAAGTGCATGACCTCCGCCTTGAACGACACCGACTCCTTCTCACCCTCCAGCACGGGCGTCGTCCGGGCCTTGCGCTGCGCCTCGACCTTGGCGAGATGCTCGTCGCGCCACACGTGCGCGATGTGCATGAATTTCGTGGCGAGGAAGGTGTGCAGGATGGCGAGCACGAAGATGACCGTCGCCACGACGTTAAAGGGTTCGACCCCGATCCGGTGGCGGAGAACATCGACCACGCTCGGCAAATCGCGGTCCGCGTAGGTGTGGAGCGGCAGCGGAAAGGCGGGCCCGGTCGCTGGGTCGGCCGCGGCCGCGAGCAGTTCCGGCGCGCCCATGATGACGGAGAAAAGGATGAGGAGGAAGATGCGTGGCATGACGGCGCGCATCCTCACCATCCCGCGCCGCGCTTCGCCAGCATTTCCTCTTCGCGAGCGGCGCTTCCCTTGAAAAATCAGGGCACGAGACCCCAGAACCGTGCCGCCGGGCCGATGCCCGCGGCAATGGCGAGCGCCGCGATGACGCCGAGGATCGTACCGACCAGCGCCAGATCCCGGGTGGCCACTTCCCCGGTGCTGTAGGCGATGGCGTTCGGCGGCGTGCTCACCGGCAGCGCCATTGACATCGACGCCGCGAGCGCGATGCCCAGCGCCATTTCCGTGGCGAAGCCGCTCCCGCCCAGCGTCATCGCCGCGGGCACGCCGATCGGCAGGAGCAGATTCGCGGCGGCGGTATTCGACATGAACGTGCTGACCAGGATCGTCGTCACGATCAACGCACCGAGCAGTCCGAAGCGGCTGATTTCCCCGGACGCCGGCAGCCACCCGGCGACAATCCGGTCGAGACCGCTCATCTGCATTCCGGTGCCGAGCGCCACGCCGCCGGCGATGAGGATGAGGATGTTCCACTCGAGGCTGTTCACGTCCGTGCGATCGAGCAATCCCGTGGCGGTGAAGACGATCGCCGGCACCAGCGCGATGACCGCCGCCGGCAGTCCGTGCCACGGATCACTCAGCCAGAGCAGGACCGTCACGGTGAAGGTGCCCACGACGAACCACGCGCGCGCGGTGAGCGGCTCGGAAATCGGACGCAGGCGCAGCTCGGGCGTCTTCAGCGGAAAAAGGCGGGTCAGCAAAAGCCACGCAAAACCGAGCATGCCGAGCATCAGCGGCACGGCCACCAGCATCCACGAGAGAAAGCCCACGGGCTGTCCGGCGCGCTGGAGGAAGCCGACGGCGACGGCATTCGGCGGCGACGCGATCGGGGTGCCGATACCGCCGATATTCGCGGCGACCGCGACGGCGAGCGGCAGCGCCTTGCGAAACGCGTCCCCGCGCGGCACCTGGGCGATCATCGGCGCGACCAGCGCCATCATCATCGCGGTCGTGGCCGTGTTGCTCATCCACATGGAAAAGAGCGCGGTGACGAGCATCACCCCGAGCAGCGTGGCCAGAGGCCGTCCGCCGAACGGGCGCAGCAAAAGCCCGGACATCGCGTGATCCACACCCTCCTTCACCGCTGCACGGGCGAGGAGAAAACCGCCGAAGAAAAGGATCAACACCGGATCGGCCGCGGCCGCGACGATCGTCCGCCAACCGGGCGAATCTCCCGCCGCGAAGCCGAGTCCCGGCCAGCCGCCCGGATTGCTGAGGAGCACGATCTCCAGCGCGATGACGAGCAGCGCGGTGGCAAAAAGCGGCAGCGCCTCCGTAACCCAGAGCAGCGCGGCGAGGACGAAGATCGCCGCCATCCAGGCGGCCTCGCGGGGCCACTCGGGTTGCCGCAAGAGCACCGCCGCGACGATCCCGGCCGCAATCAAGGCGCCGACGAAAACGCTGACGCGAAAGGCTGGGCGGGGCGGAGACTTGGGAGGTGCCGACATGATCGAGCGCGCGGCGCTATTTTCGGCGCGCATTCCGCTCGGCGGCTTTCGCGCCACTCGTCGGCGGACTTTGGTCCGGCACCGGAGCAGGCGGCTTCTCGGAGGGATGTTTGTGGATGGCGCGCAGGTGGGCGGCTTCCTTCCAGAGCAACGTGACGAGACCGTAGGCCACCGGTGCCACCACACTCGCGGCCACCAGGCTGCCGACCCAGAGCGGCTTCGCGTAACGCGCGAAGTTTCGCAGCATGCCATTGTATCCTTCGAGGTCGCTCGGTGTCGGCACGCCGACCAAAGCGACGCCGAGCTGATATTCGAGCGGATAAATGATCGCCGCGGTGAGCGGATTTGTGATCAGCGAACCGGCCAGCGCCAGCGGGATGTTCACCTTCAGGAAATAGGCCGCAATCCCCGCGAGGACAATTTGCGCACCCATGGTCGGCGTGAGCCCGATGAAAAGACCGAGCGCCAGCCCGCCGGCGATCGTCTCCCGCGAAGGCTTCCAGAGCGGCGCCGCGAAGAGTTTTTCGCCGAGGAGCCGATGCAGCCAGCCGCCTTTCAGATTCTTGCGCCGCGGAATGTGGCGCAGCCATTTGTAATTTCGACGTTTGAAAGCGTGCATGCGGAATCGGGAAGCAACGCTAGGCGAGGCATGAATGCAACGGCGGTAAAAGTGGCCGGACCCCGCGGACACCGTTCGGCAATTTATACCATCTCTCGCAAAGAACCTGACAGT
>JBBQIZ010000167.1:0-9945 GCA_038325425.1 Chthoniobacterales bacterium | reverse complement strand
TCGACGCTCGCGCTATCCGAAGCGGAGCAGACGTATGCCGAGTTCAACCGTCGCTGGCGGACGGTGGAACAATTCCAGCGCGCCGTGCCGGAAGATCTCGCCGCGCGGGTGCGCCGCGGCGCGGATGCCCTGCGCAGTGAAATTGATCGCCTCCAACGGCAGCGCCGCGTGCGACTCACCTTCACGGCGGCGGCGGCGCTGCTCGTTTTCGGAGTCGGGGCGTTCTTCGCCATTCGCGCGTATCAGGCACAGGATCATTCCCGCCAGCTCGCGGAGTTGCGGAGCCGGGGTGAAGTGGATGCGGCGGAAAAGCTGATCGTCCACTTGCGTACCGATGCGCCAGGGCTCGCGCAGCGCCCCGGATTGCGCAGCCGCCTCGATGAAGTCCACGCGTGGGCGGCGGGGGAAAGGGCGACGCTGGCGCAGGCCGAGGCGCAGCTCGCGGACATGGAAGGTGCGGCGAAGGTTCGTTTTGCCGGGACCGAGCCAGCGCAGCTCGCAACGCAACTGCAGTCCGCGACGGAGCTTGTGGGGCGGCTTGTCCGCGGGCTGCGCGATGCTCCTGCCGGCCGACTCGCGGTCGTCCGGAATGAACTCGATGCGCATTTCACCGGGCAGCGTGAGGCGCTGACCAGCGAAGCCGACGCGCAACTCGCCGTGGCGGAAAACACGGCGACCACGCAGTTGGGCTACGACCGCGACGAGGCGCCCATGCGGGCCGCGCTCGAACAAATTGAACCGGCGCTGAAAAGCTTGGAAAGCCGCGCCCAACCCGCGGTGGAAGCGCTTGCGCTCCCGGCAGCACTGCAAGCCCGCGTGCGCGCGCTGCGCCAGCGGGCGGACCTTTTCCGCGACGAGCTCGCGCTGCTCGCCAATACCCACGAGCAGCTCATGCAGGCGGCGACGCTCGACGCCTACCAGCAGGCGCTCGCTGGTTTCGACAAATCGCGGCTCGTTCAGGCAGGGGCGGTCGGTGACGCGCGGAAGATCAGCGCCGCTTTTCCGAAGGCGGATGAAATTCTCGCGGCGTTGCTTCTGCCGGATGATCCCGTGGGCTGGGCAGCCGCCAAGGCGGATCAAGCGGAGACTGGCTTGCAGCCGGCGAAGGTGCTCGACGCAGAACTGACCAAGCTTGTGGCGATCCGCGACGATCGGAATCTGACCAACATTTGGGAAGCATCGCTCAACGTCCCCGGCCAAGGCACGCGCGCACTTTACAGCCGCGGAAAGATCGAGGAACGAAAAGCTTCGCTCAACGGGCTGGAGATTACCGAGTGGACGGCCAGTTTTTACGACCCGGCGAACAGTCCGGGCGGGATCGCTTTCCTCCCGCCGATGAGCTACCGCAGCGGCGCGGGCTCCGGTTCCGGCGGGCCGACGTTGAAAAACATCCGCCGCAGTCCCGCGACGATGACGCTCGAAAAACTCGCGCTCGAACGCATGACCGATGCGTCCGGCGAGCGTTACGAACGTCCCCTCCTGCGCGCCTTCGATGAGTTGGTGGCGGTGAAGGAAACCCCGATCGCGGTGAAAGCCATTTTTTGGCAACAACTCGCCGATGTCCTGAACCTGCGACCTTACGGCTGGGGGTTGCAATACTGCGCCTCGCTGCGGCGCGATCTCGCGGAATTCTCGCGCCTCGCCGAGGGCGCAAAGGTCGGCAACGGCGACTGGATGATCCCGGCACGGGCGACGGAACGGAACGCGCAGTTCGGCCCGTTCTTCAAGTCGCTGGAAGGGCGCGGCTACGTCGCCGAGGCGCGGCTGCATCGCGGGCTGGTCCGCGCGGTGCTCGGCGCGGGTTTGCAGTTTGGCGGCTTTGTGGATGGATCCGGGCAGCCGCATGTGCTCGGGCAGGCGCGCGCGGCGGGCGAAGTCTGGGGTCTGGCGGCCGACGGCAATTCGCGTCTCGCTTCGTTCACGATGAAGGAGAATGGCGATGCTCCCGCACCCACCAATCTGGCCACGTTCACGCCGCTCTTTTTTGTCCCGATTGATCGTCAAGTGTTGCTCGCGGAGCAGACCCAACAGGCCCGCGGCGTGGCCGCGGGGCCGGCACAGATGCCCGTCATTCCTTTTCTGGCCCCGCGATGAGCCAATCGCCGACGCCTCAATATCTTCTCGCATGGAAGGGCGCGACTTCCGGGCCATTCACCCTCGCCCAAATCCGGGAGCAACTGGTCGCGGGCGAAATCAGCCGCATGCACCATGCGCAGGTCGAAGGGCGCTGGGTGTCGCTCGATGAACTCCTCAGCGCCGGCGAAGCGTCCGAGCGCCGCGCCGCCGCGGCCCAGGAAGCACGTCTGCGGCAGGCTGACCAAGGGCGGATCGAGGCAGAGCAGGCGCAGCAGGAGGAACTCGCCGCTGCCGAACGCCGGTCCCAACTGCTCCCGCCAGAGGCACGCAGACCACCGGTCCCGCCCCCACCGCCGACGATCCGGGTCGCTCCGCACAATTTCACGCCACCGCCTCGCGCAGACTACAACCCTCTCGCCGCTTCGCCGCAGCGAACCAGCGGCTTCGCGATCACGGCGTTCGTTTGTGCGATTGCCAATTTTGTTCCCTTCCTCAATTTCGTCTCGTGGGTTCTGGCCCTCGTCTTCGGCCATGTGGCGCTGAACGACATCGGTAAGGATCCGACGCTCGGTGGGCGCGGGCTGGCGATCGCCGCGCTGATCATTACCTACTTTCTTCTCATCTTGGGACTGACCTTCGTCGTCCTCATGGCCGTGAACGGCCAGAAAGTTTTCTAACCTATGGATTCCCCTCCCGCCGCTCCTTTCGTCAAGACGCCCGACCCTTTCACCGCCGAATCCTTTCAACTCCACTGGGCGCGAACCGATCCGGAGCAGCGGCTCGGCTTCCGCGGCGGGCGCTTTACCAGCGTGAACAAAACGCTGACCTTCCTTTTGGGACTGCTGCTCACCGTCTTATTCTACGGAGTCGTCATTTTCGGTCTGCAGCGTTTGCCGCAGGCGCAATGGTTCACCGACATGTTTTTGCACCGCGGGATCTGTCCTTATCCGACGATGCTGTTTTTCTTCTGGGCGCTCGCCATTCTCTTTTTAAAAGGACGAAAACTCGCCTTGCAGAGCGAAGCGCTGCTGCTTTCGGCGGTGCCACAACAGCCCGACTTCGAGCTCACCCCGGCGAGTGCGCGGCAAGTGCTCGATCGCATTCACGGGTTGGTCGATCATCCCACCCATTTCATCCTGCTCAACCGGATCGAGCGCGCGCTCTCCAATCTTCGCAACATCGGGCAGGTGAGCGACGTCTCGAACATCCTCAAGACCCAGGCCGACTACGACGAAGAGCAAATCACTTCGAGCTACAGCCTCGTCAATGGCTTCGTCTGGGCGATCCCGGTGCTCGGCTTCATCGGCACAGTGCTCGGGCTCAGTCAGGCGATCGGGTCGTTCGGTCTGACCCTCCAGGCCGGCGGCGATCTTTCCGGCATCAAACAATCGCTTCAAGGGGTGACGGCAGGCTTGGCCACCGCCTTCGAGACGACCCTGATCGCCTTGGTCGCGGCGCTCGTTGTGCAGTTGCTCATGACTTACATGCAGAGCCGCGAGGGTGAGTTTCTCGATGCCTGCAACGACTATTGCCATGCGCATGTTGCGGCGAAACTCCGGCTGACCGGAGAATAGGAGAGCCGACATGCGCGCCGGACGTTTCCAACGTGGTGGTGGGGCGACCGTCAGCTTCTTCGCGTTCCAGGACATCATCACGGCTGTCATCGGCATTCTGCTCGTAATCACCCTGCTTCTGGCGCTGCATCTTGACCGCGTGACGGGCGTCTCGTCGGACGACGAGCCAGCCTCACCCGAACGCGCGGCTGAGCTAACCGCGAAGCTTGCAGAACTGACGGCGGAGCGCGCCGCCATCGAGCAACTGCAAGCGGCGCGGGCGGTGACCGATCCGGCCGCGCTGGAAGCCGATCTTGCGCAACTGAGGCAGCGGCTCGCCGCCGCCGCGGCGTCTCGCGAAAAAAACGCAGCCACCGCGAGGGCCGTGCTCGCCAATCCGGTGGGCGCCGGGATGGAGGCGGAGGCTGAAGCCGTGCAACGGCAGCTTCGCGCCGGGGAAGAGAAGATCGCCACGCTGGAACAAAAGGCCGCAGAGAGCACTGCGGCGATGGTCGCACTCGAACAGCAAGTGAAGAGTCGGGAAGCCGCGCTTCTCGCCGAGCAGCAACTCCGCAACAGCATTTGGCTCATTCCACAGAAGACCAGTACGAGCAAGGAAGCGTTGCTCGCCGTGGTCGATGGCCAGGGCATTTCATTACAGCGTTTTGGCCAGGGGGAGGTTCAGCGTGCGCGGCGTAAAGGCGAGTTCACCGGCGCGCTGAAATCCTTCTCCAAGCTCGATCACTACCTTGTCTTTTTCTTCAAACCCTCGGGCGCGGATCGCTTTGAAGAACTCAGTGAAGCCGCGCGCGCTGCTGGCTTCGAGATTGGGTACGATACCGTCGGCGAAGCCGCCGAGTTGAACTTTGGTCCTCGTCCGCCGTCGTCCATTAAATGAAAGCCGCCCGCTTCCGCCCCGGCGACAGCCTCGATCTGTTGCTCGACACGATGTGCAACACCTTCGGCGGAATCATTCTCATCGCCGTTCTTGTCGCCCTGCTCGCGCGGGAAAGTCCTGCGCCGTTGGCGCCCGAAGCGCGCGCTCACAGTGAGATGATTGAGCGCCAGTTAGCCACGGCGGAGAGCGAACTCGCCGCCGCCCGCGCCCTGCGAATTGAATTGGCGGCGCAATCCGATCCGACACTCGCCGTTAAGGCCGCGGAAAAGCAGCGCCTCAGCGAGGCCCTGCGCGACACCCAAGCCACCGCGGAAGCTTCCGCCGCGCAAGCCACGAAATCGGCCGCCATGAAATCAGCGGATCCGAGCAAAGTGCTCGCCGAACTTGCAGCCCAAGTCGCCGCTCAGGAGCGCCGTAATGCCGAGTTGCAAAACCTGCTCACCGCTCAGGCGCAGAACAGCGAGCGCCTGCGGGCGCGGCTGGCGGGGCTGGCGCAGCAGATCGAGAAAGAACTCGATGTGCGGACGAAACAACTGCGCCTGCCCAAGGAGCGCGCGCAAACGAAAGACACGTTCAACGTGATTCTGAAGTTCGGTCGTGGTTATCCTCTGATCGGCAGCGACGGCCGGCGCAACCTCCAAGCCATCCAGTGGGACAAACGCAGTAGCGGCTATCGAGTGCGACCGATTGCCGGCGCGGGCAGTGATGTGGAAGCGCTCGCCCGCCTCTTTCGCACGCTCCGGCGCGAGGAGTTGTATGTGGCTTTCTACGTCTATCCCGATGCTTTCGACTTGTTTAATGCCGCGCGAGAGGCGGCGGTCGAAGCTGGCTTGGATTATGGCCTCGATATCATCAAAGCAGGGAATGAGTTGAATTTCGGTAGCGAAGGAACCAGCCCGCGCCCGCTCTGATTCGGGTGCTCCGGACCACGGATCCGACACCGAAAGTCGCCCCGACCCGGCGAGCGCACGTTGTGTGAACTCTCTTACTCCTGGGCAAACGACGATGATGAATATCGCTGTTCCGATCCTAGAGATGACTTTGAAGACGACATCCTCGCTTTTGGCCTCGAACCGTTTCACGGCCTGAGGTCGACGAGTTTGGTTATATCGATCACGACCCAATGCGGATCACGGCTGCGATGGTCAGCGCCAGCACCGCGATTGCCAGCACCCGCGGGAATCCGTATAGGCGCCTCGAAAACATCACCGTTCACCCACAGGCGGACGACTGCGGTGACGGCGCCAGCGGAATGTTGTCCACTGTAGAAATTGACCGCGATGTGCAGTTTCGTGAGGTCGGTTTCCCCGTGGAGTTCCACGGTTTCAAAGCCCTGCGCCACCGCGGGCGATTCGAGCCAGTCCTTCCAGAGCCAGCCTTCTGGCGTATGTGCGCGTCGATAAGAAATCTCCTTCGCGCCGGGTTTCGCCAAGACATACAGATCCAGATCGATGGACCGCGCCTGGGGGTCGTTGTCACCCCAGCGCAGGCCGGCCTTCACGCGGCCGATACGGGGAGCAGGGCCTTTGACCCGAGGAAGAACTGCATCCGTCAACCAACTCGGTCCTTGTGAGGGCACGGACGAAGAGCGTTCCGCAGCACTTGTGGGACGGATGGATTCCTGCGGTCCGACCCGCTGATGGCGTGGGAGGATCATCTCGGCCTTGGCCCCAGTATCAAGGGTCGCGTTGATCGCCGGTGTATTGACACCATCGGCGGCACGCTGGAAGACCGTCTTGGTATCGGCCGCCGCCGAAGCCAGCGCTCCCGCCTGTCCGCGGATAAAAAGGCTCCAAAAGCGGAGCACGCCTTGACGATGGGCGTCATTCGTCCAGCGGGCTTCACTCAGGTACGCCCAGTGGATAGCGATCCCTTCCATTAGTTGTGCTTTGTCGACCGTCGAAAACGGCGATTCGCTGGCCGGAAGCGCCAGGAATCCGTCGCTCGGATAGGCACCTTCCGCGCCGAAGTCGAAGGCCATCTCGGGATCGTGGTAGGACGGTGCGCCGACGAGGATGATAGCCAGCGGTTCGCTACCCCGCCGCAGATGACGTGCGGCAAAGTCGAGAAACTGCGGCGCATTGATGCCGGATTCCCCGGCCCCCGCGCCTTTTTGCAGGAAGGTCTTCACCTGGGCGAGGGGCGCCGCGAGGCGCAGCAAGCGCGGGCGGGCTTGCTCGAAAAGCGCCTCCCCGGGAATCTCCAGCGTAGCCACCGGTTGGCTGGCTTGGGCATCATAGATGGAAATGCGGTCGCCGCGTCCGGCCCGGTGCAAGATGAAGTCGAACAGACTAGTAGCCACGATCTGGCGTTCCGCCTCGGGGAGTTGCGGGCTGAGTCCGACGACAAAGTGGCGTCCCTCCCCCGCAAGGGTGGTGGCCGTGAACGTGCAGACGAGGGCAAGAAGATGAGCAAGTCGTGTTTTCATGGGTGTAGAGTCAAAGGCTTGGGGCGTTAATTTTTCCGGGGACGCCGGCGCAGTTTGGCGATGGAGTCTTCCGCCAGGCGGCGTGGTGCCGTTTCGGCGTCATAAAGGGAGAGCGCTTTCTCCACGAAGGACGCTTCCAAACCGGCGAGTTCGCGGAGGCGCCCGACGCACAAGCCGAGCAATTCGGCCTCGCGGTCGCGGAGACGGGAGGCGTCATCGAGCTTTTGGCGAACCACCGCCGCGTTCGGATTGGCCACGCGATTTTTCAGCCGGTGGGCCTCCCCAATTTCCGCAGCCACCAGCCATGCTCCCGCGCTGAGGAGCGTGTCGGCGAAAATGCCGAAGACCATCAGCAGCACGCCGTGACTCCCATGCCCCCCGGTCGATTCATCGCTGTGATCCGCGAGCGAAGCGGCGCCAGCCAGCAATTCCGAGTCGGAGGCCAGGATCTGGCCGAAGAGCGGCGTAAAACAAAGAACCCAGGCGGCGAAGGTGAGGAGTCCCGTGACCAGCAACACCCGGGCGTAATTGCGCCGCGGCGCGCCCGCCGGCAGCATGCGGCCAAAGAGCTTCGCGCCGATGACCCCAAGGAGTGGCGCCGAAGAAAAGGCCAGGCACGACAACCAATGGTTGAAGGCAGGATTGCCGGAAGTATTGAGCAGGTTGGCTGAATTGTAGATCCCGATGGCCAGGGCAATCACCGACGTTCCAATAGCCGCCACTAATTCCGCCCGCTCGAAGACCGTCCACGGCAAGGGACGCCGCGCATCGTCGCCGGCTGGCGAGAGGTCGAGGAAAGGATCGTCCCGGCGCAGGCGCCGGCTGAGGTCAGCCACTTCGGCCCGGCGGGCCTGAAGATTGGCACTCCGAAATTGCTGATGCGCCCGAAGCGTATCCACCTCGGTGCCCATGGCGGCCGCCACTTGCGCGCGGGCCATTCCCTCGACCCGCCGGCGCCCATCGGCGATGTCGACCGAGGCAGCCGCCACGGTCTCGATGTGGTCAAAGTCGATCGGCGGGAGCTTCACCGCCCGACGGACAACCGTGTAGGTGGACGAAGGGGGCAGGCTGCACGCATAAGGTTGCGGTATAGTCTCCTCACCGCTCACCGTCGGGATAGCGGAGCCTACGACCGATTCACCGGTCATGTTAGCAACAATACCCGCCTCGCTGTCTGCCGGGTGCGCGGTGGTTTCGCTGGCCTGCTTCGCCTTGTCGGCCTCGCTGAAACCATCGGCTAAAAGCGGCGGGTTCGCTGCCGCGGCGGGTGTGCTGGAAACCTCATCCGGCGGAACGTCCGCCGGTTCAGAGCCGTTGGTCCGCCCGGTTTCCGGCGTAGCTGCGGATCTGTGTCCGTTGTTATGTTGGGCGCTGAATGGGATGCGGTTGTTCATAGTCGGTATGACGATAAAGGCGGGAAGTTCGGCGGGTTCCGGCGGCATTCGAAAAATTCTTTCACCAGCGTCGATCACGGCATCGACAAACCTCGTGGCATTGTCCGCAGCAGCGGCAGCGGGGTCGCACTCCCGAGATCATGATGCGCAAACCGAGTATCATCAGGCCGAGCGTCAGCAACGGACCGGCCAGCGCATTCAAACCGGCGCCCAGCAAACCGGCGAGGGCATCGCCGTGAAAGAGGGACGCGAGCACGGCCGCTCCGAGCATCCAGAGCAGCATCCGCGGCACATGGTTGAAAAAGACGAAGGCCAGGATCGCGCAGATAATCAAGGTTCCCAGCAAGGGATGAAGGCCGGCGGTTTCGTCGATTGGCGGGGGGACGGGATTCATTGCTCAATAGAAGCCCGCGACGCGCGGTCGTTCCGGGGGCAATCATTTCCAAGCCATTGTTCCTCCGCATCGTTTCCCCGTCGCGAATGAAGCCAAGGAGTAAAGCAAGCCACGCGAACGGCGAAGCAAGGCAGGCGCGAAATCGTCGAAGAGTTAGTTAAGCCAGGCGACGGGACATGGAACGGGAGTGGCAGCCGATGCCGTTGTTTGTCCGACACTTTTAATTTTCCGCCGGAAATGCTGGGGCGCGGCTGCTTTTCCCAAGTGAAATGAAACTCCCATTTTCCAAACCAAGCCGTCCAAAGATTCTCGTCGTGTCACCTGCCAGTCGGCGTTACGACGCCACGCTGCACTACTATCAGGCGGAGTTTTCCGCAGTCGTCTCCCATCTGCGCGCGCAGTTCCCGTCGCATGCCATCGAGGCGATGCCCATGGGGCTGACTCAGGCTCCGCAGCGGGTGCTGGTGGAGAAATTCCTCGTTGGTCCCCAGATCATCCTGATCTGGTGCCGGGTCTGGGAGGCACCTGCGGCGCTCCGCGCGGCGCGGGAGGCCAGGGCGATCTGTCCCGGGGCAGCGATCCTCGTCTGGGGAGATGCCGCCCATTCCATGCCTCAATATTTTCAGCGGCCTCCGTTCGACGCTTACGTGGCCAGCGGCGACCCGGAGGCGGTCCTTGCAGACGCGATTCGCGGGCGGAATGTGGGTGGCGTCCCGGTTCCGGGCCTGGCCATGGCATCGCAGAGCTGGCAACAACCCTGCACCGGACGCCTGCTCGATCCCTCCGAGTGGCCGTTCCCGGCACTGGACGTGATTGACTTCGCCGACTACCGGCAGGCGCGGGAGTTTCGCGGCAAGCCGACCGACGACCTTTCCTTCTCCGTTTCCAAGGGATGCGCCGTCGGCTGCGAATGGTGCACCACTCCGCTGAAGGAAGGAAAACGCGATCGCCGCCGTCCCGTAGCGCAGACCGTCGCTTACATGCAGAGCACCCTTGGGCAATTCGAGCTGTTCCAGATGCATTCGCCGATGTTCATGCAGAACCGCCTTTGGTGCGCGGAATTCGTGGCGGCGATGCGCGAACTGGGACTCTGCATTCCCTTCAAGATCGTCACTCTTCAGCAACATCTCGAGGACTCCGCGATGCTCTGCGATCTGGCGTCGGTGGGGCTGCGCGCGGTCGGTTTCGGCGTCGAAACGCTG
>JBBQIZ010000166.1:0-9954 GCA_038325425.1 Chthoniobacterales bacterium | reverse complement strand
GAGATAAGACGCCCGATCTTCGGGGAGAGATGCGCCGCATTGCGTTCGCGCGAAAATAGATGGCGCCACGCTCCGCAGGGTGGACGCGCCGCGGGCGCCTGTTCTAATACCATCTCTCGCAAAGAACCTGACAGTGAGCACCGGGCCGCCGTCATTTCCTCTGCGGCCCTTTGCGTGCTCCGCGCCTCTGCGGTAGAGGCTAGGCTGAGTTTTACCGCAGAGGCGCAAAGAACGCAGAGGGCCGCAGAGTGTCCGATTGATTATTGGAGATGGTATTAGGCGCCTTCCGGAATGCGGAAAATGAGGCGCACGGCGTCGAGGCGGAGACGGGCGCCGGCAATCGCGGTTTGCAGTTCCGCCTGCTGTTCGCGGGCGGCGGCGATCTCCTCGGGGCGGACGTGATCGTTGATCTGGCGCAGATCTTCAAGTCGCTCGATCTCGTTGCGCAATTGGATCGTCATCGCCGTGCTGGCCGTTTCCACGAGACGCTGCATGCGTTCCGCCGCGAGCGCCTGCGCTTTCTCCAGCATTGCCGGGATGAGTTTCCTTTTCACCACCGCCCGGTCCAGAAGGCGAAAGATGTCGCCCTTTTCGAGCCTCGCCGCCGACAGCGTTTCGTCGTCCGTGCGGTCGGCCGCTGTGTGATCGACCGCGATCCGGATCGGTGTGGCCGGGAGGAAACGATCCGAGTGCAAAGCCGCGGGCGCGATGCACTCTACGACCGCATGCACCTCCAGGAAAATCGCCTCGCCACCCGCAGCTTTCCACAGGCCAAAGGCCGCATTGCCGGGCTCAGCGCCGAGCAGCAAATCCCACGAAGCGCGCACGAGCGGATGATCGCCACTGACGAAACCAAGATCCTCGCGACTCAATGCCCGGGCCCGATCGAAGGTCACCGTCATGCCATCCGGCGGGAGCGCGGGAAAGGCGTCGGTGATCAATTGCCCGGGCCGTAAAATATAACTGCGCGGGCCATGGTCTTCGACTTGCACGCCGAAATGATCGAACAGCCGAACCATGAATTCCTCGAACTTTTCGTCCGCATCGAGCGCCCGGATTTGGCGAGCCAATTCCTCTGCCTGTCCGGGCTTGCAAGAGTTCAGTTCAAGCAGGCGGTCGTGTCCGCGCTCCAGTTTCTTCGCGACCTTACCGAGGAGTTCCCGCGATTTGACGATAAGCTTATCGAGCTTCGCCGCGGAGAATTTTTGCGTCAACGCCGCCAACTCCTTCGCGACCGCGCGGACGATCTCGCCCGCGCCGTGCGGATTCTTTTCAAACGCGTTCAGCCCCTCGTGATACCAGCGCGCCAGCACCTCTGCCGTCGTGCCGCGCAGATACGGAACGTGAATTTTGATGATCGCCGTCTGGCCGATGCGGTCGAGACGCCCGATGCGCTGCTCGAGCAATTCCGGATCGTCCGGTAGATCGAATAACACGAGGTGATGGGCGAACTGAAAGTTGCGGCCTTCGCTGCCGATCTCCGAACAGAGCAGAATCCGCGCGCCTTCTTCCTCGGAAAAGAAGGCCGCGTTACGGTCGCGCTGGAGCAGCGTCAGCGCTTCGTGAAAGAGCGCCACCGACACATTCACTTCACGCAGCAGACGCTCGGAGATTTCCTCGACCATCTCCCGCGTGCGGCAGATGAGCAGCACCTTTTGCTCGCCGAGTTCCTTCAGCAGCGCGACCAGCCACTTCACCTTCGCCGTCATCGCGTCCGCCTTTTTCTCCACGTCCAAAGGCACGAGCAGCGCCTGCCGTTCGGGAAAACCGGAGAGCGCCGCGCGCGTATTGCGGAACATCACGCGACCCGTGCCGAACTCGTCGAGCAAGTCCGAGACAAGCCGGGCGCGCGCCTTCTCGTCGCCCGTCAGCAATTCATCGCAACGGCTGCGAATGCGTGGCGACTTTTGGCCGAACAGTTCGCGATCGGCCTTGGCTAAAGGTTTGCCGTCGATCAGCCGGTCGATCGCCTGCGCGACCTGCTCGTAGTGCTCCGCTTCTTCGAGGAAACGCTCCAGGCTCGCGTAACGATCCGGATCGAGCAGACGCAGCCGCGCAAAGTGTCCCTCGGGTCCGAGTTGCTGCGGCGTCGCGGTCAGCAACAACAAACCGGAAGTCTGGCGAGCGAGCGTTTCAACGAGCGCGTATTGCGGGCTCACCGCCTCGCGACTCCACGCGAGGTGATGCGCTTCATCGACCACAAGCAGCTCCCAACCGGCTTCGGCGACCTGCTGCGCGCGCGTCGCGTTGCCGACGAGAAAGGCCGTGCTACAAATGATGAGCTGGCTGTCGAGGAAAGGATTCGCCGCCGGATCGTGCATCTCGATCGAAGCGCACCGCTCCTCGTCAAAAATGCTGAAAAGCAGATTAAAGCGCCGCAGCATCTCGACGAACCACTGATGAATCAGCGGCTCCGGCAGCAGGATCAAAATCCGCTCCGCCCGACCCGTGAGATGCAGGCGATGCAGGATCAGCCCCGCCTCGATCGTCTTGCCAAGGCCGACTTCATCGGCCAGCAGCACCCGCGGCACCAGCCGGGCGGCGACCTCCGCGGCGATCGACATCTGGTGCGCGATGAGATCGACGCGACCACCGACAAAACCCCGCGCCGCGGATTGCCGATTGCGGCTGCGGCGTTGCAGCGCTTCAACGCGCAAGTCGAACGTCGCAAGGTCATCGACCTGCCCGACGAGCAGCCGATCCTCCGGCTTGCTAAAGCTGATCGTGTCCGAGAGTTCCGCCTCCGCCACCTCGCGGCTCTCCGTCTGATAGACGAGCAGCCCGGCGCGATCATCGACCGTGGTCACCACGAGTTCCGTGCCGTCGTGCGTCTTGATTCGATCCCCATCGCCAAAACGCACCCGCCGCAGCGGCGCGGATTTCAGCGCGTACTGGCGGTGTTCGTTCGCCGCGGGAAAGAAGACTTCCACCCGGTTAAACTCGGCTTTCAGGATCATGCCGAGCCCGAGTTCGGGTTCACTGTCGCTGACCCATCGTTGACCGGGAATTGGAGTATCGGTAGCCATGAAAAAAAGGGCCGCGAGATTACCCGCTCCGCCTGCCGGGGCAACGGTTATCCGTGACGAAACTCCCAGCGCGCCGACGCCCTTCCGGGCCGCTCGGCCCGCCTACCGCGCCTTTTCCAGCGCCTTGATAAACGCGTCCGGACCGCCAGCCACGTAGCCGAGTTCCCCCTTCCGGGTCCCGCTCGCGCTGGTGATGACGATCGTCGGATAACCCTGCACCTTGAACTTATCGGCCAGCTTGTCATTTTGCTTTTTAGTCTCCGGCGACACCTGGAAGCTCCGCGGAAAATCGAGCATCACGAGGACGAGATTCTTGGCCGCGTACTCTTTCCATGCCGGCTGGCTGAAGACTTCTTTGTCGAGCTTGATGCACCAGCCGCACCAGTCCGAGCCGGTGAAATTGAGCAGGATCTTTTTGTTCTCGGCCTTGGCCTGCACCTTGGCTTTGTCGAAATCATCCAGCCAACCTTCCTTGGCGGACGCAAATGAAGTGAGGAGGACGGTCGCGAGGAGCAGGAGGAACGTTTTCATGAACGCGATTCTGCCAGCAATGTTCGGGCGAAAGGAAGCCCTCATTCGCCCAGCGACAGCCCGCGCCACGGCTTCCCGTCTGCGCTCCGGGATTGCCCCGGCTTCGCACGGCACGTATCGTCGCACTGTGAAACTCCCGCTCGTCAACCAACCCGTGAACTTCGTGATCAAGGGCAAAGCGCACCGCGCGACTTGCATCGACGTTTTCGATGGTGGCTACGGTTACTATTTCGACGCCGTCTTCCCGAAAACGACGCGCTACAAATTCTCGGCTGGCGAACAGTGCGGCATTCCGGAGCTTGGCCCGAAGTGCCTCGCCGATTTCGTCAGTTACCCGAAGCAGGATGCCTGGACCGTGCGGTTTTTGCTCCCGAAGTGGAGCTGAGGAGCGCGCTCTTAAATCTTGTTCAACCACCGGTTTCGGGTTAGGAAACTTCGTTCATGAGCATGAATCGGCAGCGTATGAAACGTGCGGAAGGCGGCGCACTTCCTTGGGTCCTCCTGGCCTGCGCGGTGGCAGGGATCGCATTCTTCCTTCTCCGGAAACCAACGCCGCCCGCCCCGTCACCGGTGATCGTCATTGCCACGCCCATTCCGGCCACCCCGCCTCCAGCCACGCCCGAACCCGTCGTCATCAAAGCAACTCCGACCCCGATGCCCGTCGTCGTGGCTACGCCCACACCCACTCCCGTCCCGGCCACTCCGCCGCCCCTGGATCTGGCGACCGTGGCGCGCCACCCGGCCCTGTGGCCGCAACAGGTCGCGTTGATGCAACCGACCGCGTTTCCGCTGAAGCTCAATGGACGTGTCGTCGGCGAAACCAAGGCGCCGGCGGGAGCCCCGCTGCGGGTCGTCCGCATCTCCGGGCAACAGGTCGAGGTCGAATTCCAGACAGCCCGGCATTTCATCCCGGTGGCCGCGACGGACTTGATGCAACGCGCGCTCGTGACTTTTCGGAAAAATGGCTCGGTCCTTCCAGCATCCGCACCGATGACCACTCCCGCACCGATCGTGGCGAGCGCGGCCACCCCGGAACCGCGCCCGGCGGCGGCGAACGCGGCGAAAATCGGCGAGCGCATTGGCGTAGAAGTCGTGCGCATGAAGCGCAGCCGCACCGAGGGCGGAGATTTCGACGACAAAAGAGACCGCGTCGAATTGCGGGTGAAACTGATCAACACCGACGTCCGTCTCTCCGCGGACAAGTTCAGTGGCGAGATCGTGATGCTGGGCGAAAGCACGGTCGACCGCACTGCGATGAAGGTGCTCGGCCTCGACCGGTTCGACTTTTCCCTGCCGCCGCGCGGCACCCACGAATTCGTCACCCCCGAGGTCGTGACGATGTATGACGAGAGCCGCTTCGCGCGGTTTGGCCACAAATACGTGGGCTGGGTGCTGCGCCTGAAAGACAGCTCGGGCAATGTCGTGGTCACCAAGTCAACTTCCCCGACGCTCGCCAAGGCCATGGAACAGGCCACCGATCTGGCGAAAGACAAAACTTACGACCGGACGACCTTCAAGGAAAAGGCCGAGGCCCGCTAACGACGCCGGCTGCGCGAGAGCCTTCCATCCTCGCGTTTGCGACCGGCAGCATTCGATTTGCCGCCAAGAAAGCGCGGTGCCGCCGGTCATCCACACACCGTCATGACCCGCCGCCCCCTGCTCTGCTCCCTGCTCGCGCTCGCCCTCGTGTGCTCCGCCGCTTTCGCCGAACGGCCCGCCTTCCCCATCGCCAAAGTCATCGTCAATCCCGGCGCGGAATACGCCGACACCGCGCGTTCCTGGCAGGGCATCCCGGGCATTGAGCGTGCGCCAAAGGGCCGGCTTTGGGCGACGTGGTACAGCGGCGATATCGGCGAAGGTTCGATGGGCAATTACGCCATGGTCGCCACGAGCGGCAATGACGGCAAAACGTGGTCGAAGCCGCTCCTCGTCATCGAAGGGCCGAAGGGCACAAGCATCGGCGACCCGCTTCCGTGGCTCGATCCGAAAGGCCGCCTGTGGATCTTCTACGCGCAGGCCACGGCCAAGGAATACCGAGGAGACGGCCCCGGCGGTCGCGCGACCTTCGCCATCCGCACGGACGATCCCGACAGCGCCAATCCCAAGTGGTCCGCGCCGTTCCTCGTCGCGGAAGGCGGCATCCTCTTTGGCAAGCCGATCGTCCGCGCCAGTGGCGGCTGGGTCGCGCCGTTCTTCGTCAGCGGCACGCCCTCGTGGAGCGCGCAGATGAACGGCCTGGAAACCGGCACGCTGCTCAGCACCGATGAAGGCGCTTCGTGGCAATGGCTCGGTGGCACCAGCATCCCGAAGGACCTGCGCAGCTTCAGCGAATCCACCCTCGCCCAGCGCCGCGACGGCTCCCTCTGGATGGTCGTCCGCACCAGCAAAGGCCTCTACGAAAGCGCCTCCCGCGACGACGGCCAGACGTGGTCCGAAGCCACGCCGCTCGCCGGTTTCCCCGCCGCCGTCACCCGCGCCCACCTGCGCAAGCTAACCTCCGGCGCCTTCCTCCTCATCTTCCACGACTCGCAGAAAGCCAAGCCCGGCCGGGAGCGCCTCACCGCTTGGCTCTCCGACGACGAAGGCCGCACCTGGCCGCATAAACTCCTCCTCGACGACCGCACCCGCCTCTCCTACCCCGACGCCACGCAAGCACCCGACGGCCGCATCTTCATCACCTACGACCACGGCCGCTACGAGCCGGGCGAAAAGGAAATCCTCCTCGGCATCGTCCGCGAGGAAGACATCCGCGCCGGGAAACTCGTCTCGCCAGACGCCGCCGCGCGCCTCGTCGTGAACCGCACCTACGCCTACGGCAACCACCTCGACCTCGAAGCCGAAAAGAACATCGCCGCCGCGCTCCCGCCCCAAGACCAGCTCCGCCTCTACCTCCTCATCGGCCAGTCGAACATGGCCGGGCGCGGCCTCATCGACCCCGCCGCGCGCCTCTCGCGCCTGCGCGTCCTCAAGTTCTCTCCGCGCAACGCCTGGGCTCCCGGCATCGAACCGCTCCACACCGACAAACCCGCCGTCGCCGGCACCGGCCTCGGCCTGAGCTTCGCCCGCGCCCTCGCCGACGCCGACCCGCAAGTCACCATCGGCCTCATCCCCTGCGCCGTCGGCGGCACCCCGCTCGCCCGCTGGGTGAAGGGCGGCGACCTCTACCAACAGGCCCTCGAACGCGCCCGCCTCGCGATGAAGGACGGCACCCTCAGCGGCATCCTCTGGCACCAGGGCGAAGGCGATGCCAGCGGTGAAAGCACCGCGCGCAGTTACGGCGAGCGCCTCGCGCAGATGATCGCCGACCTGCGCGCCGACCTCGGCGCGGGCGAAGTCCCCTTCGTCGCCGGCCAGCTCGGCGAATTCCTCGCCCGCGAAAACAAGGACGGCCAACCGAACTACTGGCCCGTCGTGAATGAACAACTCGCCGCCCTCCCCGCGCGCGTCCCGCGGATGGCCGTCGTCCCCGCCACCGGCCTCAAAGACAAAGGCGACGGCGTCCACTTCGACACCCCGTCGCTCCGCGCATTCGGCGAACGCTACGCCAGAGCGATGCGCGCGCTGCAGGCGAAGTAGGGCGCGGCACCCATCCCGTTCCCAAGCTGCGGGACCCGTGTCGAGCCGCAAGAAGACCGACGTGTGCGATGCCCAGTGGTCGCAGCAACTCCCCACCGCCGGGAACTTGGCCCGGATCGTCTCTGCCATGATTACCACCGGCCAGGCTGACGAGGAAAAGGAAGCCTTCAAGGTGACCCCGTCCGCGCCAGCCAAACGCCTCCAGCACCTGCAAAAACAAGCCCCTGCGCTCAACCTGCCACTCGTTCCTGCGTAACACGTTTCCCCACTGTTACTCAGGAGGCGTTGCGGTCATTTGGGATTCAGCTTCGGTTGCGTGGAGTGTGTCACACTCTTGTCCTTGTGGACGAATACGAGGCAAACACCCCAATCAGGGAAAGGACTCCCGGGAACCTCTTTGCGTGGGTTGTGCGGGATGTAGTAGCGAAGCCGCCAAACGATGCTCGGGACCGGCTTCAGGTTGTCGTCGCTGTCGTAAGAAACTTCCGAGCAATAGAGTGTCGGAAACTCAGGGAACTTCTTGGCAACATACGCATCGCCAAGTCTAGCGGCCTCAGTGGCTGGAAACGGCGGAGCTGCCGGAGTCTCCATTGGTGGCGATTTCGCTTCGGCTCGAAAGAGGAAGAAAGTGGCAGCAAAGAGAACAGCGAGATATGCGGTCGTTTTCATGGAGCGGTAGCGACGCCTAACACCCCCGGACGGCATGGGGGCACCGCCGCAGAGGGCCGCGAAGAGTGGGCGCGGGCGGAGGGCCGGCAGGGGGAAGCGGAGGGCGGCGGGACGGTCGGGACAAAAGCCACCCCAGCCCGGACCGCTTTTCGTCCGGGCGGAACCACTGGCGGTGCCGCGCAACACATTCATGGGGGATACAAACCGGCGTGGCTTTTGACCAATGCGCGGTCGCCTGTCAAGCCCCCGACGGGGAAAAAATCGCGCCGCCTCGGCGGAGTTTAGCTACCCGGAACTCAGAGGGGCGGGGCGTCGGCAAACTGGAAGCTGGCGATGGGGTGGGCGATCCAGGGGGAGCCCCAGTAGTCGACGGCGAGGTCGATGCCGGTGATCTGGGAGAGGCGGATGGTGCGGGTCTCCCAGCGCGGGGTGTAATCGTGCTCGGTGCGGTAGGCGCAGTCGCGGACGTTGTGGAGGGTGACTTCGTCGCCCTGGATGTCGGCCCAGGCGAGGCGGGCGACGTCGGGTTGCCACCGGCCTTCGTTGCTGGGGCGGAGGCTGAGCCACCAGGCGAGGATGAGGAGGAAGGCGGCGAAGACGGCGGCGAGTTTGCGCCCGGCGCCGGGGATGAGCACGACGAGGGCGATCAGGAGGCCAAGGAAGGCCCAGGCGGCGATGTTTTTCGCGCTGGGGAAATCGTAGTGCAGGGCGCCCAAGGCCCAGGCGCTGCAGCCGAGGGCGAGGAGCCAGGCGAGGGCCCAGGCGAGGAGGGTGAGGATGCGGCGGATCATGGGCGCGGCGCAGGCGCGAGGTGGGTGATGGTGGGCATGAACGAATTTACGGCCCCGCGTGCCTACCACCGGCGCCTGTCCCCGGCGAGAATCGAACTCGCATCTAGGGATTCCCCCGCGACGACTCGCGTTTACAGTGTATTCGAATATCCTGAGACAACGTTGACGTAGGCGAATGTTCTTACTATCGTTCTTATTTATGCCCTCGCTTTGGCGCCACCCGAACTCCCCATATTGGATGTGCTGCTACAGCACCGCGACCGGGCAACGGACGAAAAAGACGACGAAGCAGATGAACCGCACCAAAGCGTGGGAAGTCTGTCTCGGTATCGAACGCGCGGAACAACTCGCGAAAACCGGCGGCCTGACCGAGCGCGCAGCCAAGAAAATCCTCGGCGAGATTTTGGAACGGACTACCGGGGAGACTTTGCACAGTCATAAGACCGCCGATTGGCTGGACGAGTGGCTGGAGGGCAAACGACAGACGCAGGCGAAAAAAACCATTGATCGATGACTCGCAAGTCATCCGCGATTTCAAAAGATCAATCGGCAAACGGGCCAACCTGCCTCTTTCGAGTATGGGGCCGAAAGCCATTCTCTCGTATCGCGCGGAGGAAATAAGTTCAGGCAAGAGGCCCCAAGACCGCCAATAATGCGGTGAAGATTATCAGTTCGGCATTCAATGCAGCATTTCGCTTGGGCTACATTCCGTCGAATCCATGCGTGGCGTTGGAAAGTCTGCCGACAGAAACCGCGACGCGAGAAACGTTCACTGCCGCTCAAGTAGCGAGGCTGATCACGCATGCTGAAGGTGATTTTGGCCTGCCCCCGGACTTTGAGCCACTCGCTATGAGAGATTTGGTTGGTTTTCGGGTTGGGGGTTGATGGTGAGGGGGGGTGTAGGGAGGGCGCTGCCTTGCGGCGGCTGGAGCGTAGCGCCAGCCGCCGCAAGGCAGCGCTGCGCGAATTCGGCCGGGGTCTGGTATTCCAGCGAGGAGTGCAGCCGGCGATGGTTGTAGTCGTGGCGATGCTCCTTGCCGAGCACTTTGGCTTCCAGCAGCGAGCCGAAGCTTTCCCGGTTCAAAAACTCGTCCCGAAATCGGCTGTTGAAGCTTTCGCTGTAGGGATTCTCCCACGGACTGCCGGGCGCGATGTAGAGCGTCTTGAACCCACGCTCGCGGATCCAGCCTTGCACCGCTGCCGCGATAAACTCCGGGCCGTTGTCGCTGCGGATGAACTCCGGCGCCGTCCCGCGCTCCGCGACCGCCGCGTCCAGGATGCGGATGACAGCGCCACTGTCCATGCGGCGCTCGACTTCCAGCGCCACGCTCTCCCGGCTGTATTCATCGCAGATCGGCAGC
>JBBQIZ010000165.1:0-9996 GCA_038325425.1 Chthoniobacterales bacterium | reverse complement strand
TTTCACGATGCCGATGACCGTGGCCAGCCCGAGGCCGGTGCCTTTGCCGATTTCCTTGGTGGTGAAAAACGGATCGAAGATTTTCTCCATGACCTCCGTCGTCATGCCGCTGCCGGTATCCACCGCGCGCAAGGCGACATGCGGGCCGAGTTGCGCGCCGGGATTCATGCTCGCGAAGTGCGAATCGATATTCACGTTCTCCGCGCTGAGCGTGATCGAACCGCCCTGCGGCATGGCGTCGCGCGCATTGACGCAGAGATTGAGCAGCACCTGGTGGAGTTGCGTGGCGTCGCCCTGCACCGTCCAGAGATCCGGCGGGAAGTGCGTCTGGATATCGATGTTTCGCGGGAAGGTCTGCGCCATGACCTTCGAGAGTTCGCTGACCAGATGCTTGAGCTGGAGCAGCACGCGCTCGCCCTCCACGCCGCGGGCAAAGGTCAGCACTTGCTTCACGATCCCCGCCCCGCGCTCCGCACTGCCCTCGATGATGTTCAGCATTTTCATCGTGTCTTCATCCTGCGACTCGCGCCGCAGGATGCCGCACGACATCAGGATCGGCGACAGGATGTTGTTCAAATCATGCGCGATGCCGCTGGCCAGCGTGCCGATGCCTTCCAGCCGTTGCGCGCGCAGGAACTGCGACTCGAGTTTCTTCGTCTCCGTCACGTCGGTGTTGATCACCAGCACGGACACCGGCCGGCCTGCGTCGTCCCGGACCAGCGTCCAGCGGCTGTTCACGATGACATCGCGCCCACTTTTGTTCTGATGACCGAGCTGACCGCTCCAAAAGCCCGTCTTCAGCAGTTCGATCTCGGCTTCGTAGTGCCGCACCTTGACGTAAGTATCGAGCGTCGTGGCACCGATCATTTCCTCCGAACTCCAGCCGTAAATCCGCTCCGCGCCTTGGTTCCAGAAGAGCACGCGGTTATCGAGGTCGCGCACGATGATCGCGTCGGACGCGAGATTGAGCAGGTTCGCCTGCTGCCGGTTGCGCGCCTCGGCGCGGCGCTGCTCGGTGCGATCCAGCGTCAGCACGAGGACCGCATCGCGGCCGGAAAACGGGATCTCATGCCAGGTGCTTTCGACGAAGAGCGTCGCGCCATCCTTGCATTTGTGGCGCCAGGCCATGCTCGCGCCCGCGCTCAGCGTCGCGGAAGAGGCATGCGCATCCGCCTCCGGGTCGGCGATCTGATCCATCTTCATGGAGAGGAACTCCGCGTGCGAGTAGCCGTATTTGGCGACCGCCGCATCGTTCACCACCAGAAAAGCCAGCGTGGTCGCATCGACGACCCACATCGGCAGCGGGTGCTGATGGAAAAGAAGCTGGAAGCTCGCCTCCGTCTCGAGTTGGGGCGAAAGCATGGATTCGAGGAGAGAGCCCATCGATTCAGGCCGAGCGTCGGCAGACCGCATTCGAAGAGAGGAAGGGGAAGCGCATTGTCAAAAATAAGACCGCAAGAGGCATGCCAACAATTCGCCGCTCTTCCCTCTGAAAAACGCCAATCGCCGTCCAAATATGTCTTGGCCCCACCCGTTCGCGCTCCTATTTTCGATCCCCCATGCATCCCGACATCCAAAAGGCCATCGACGCCGGCAAACTCTCGCCGACGGCCGGCCAAACGCTCGATCGACTCCCGCCCGGCACCTACGTCGTGCATAAAAGCTGGGGCTTCGGGCAAGTCGATTCGCTGAATTTCCTGATCAGTCAGATGACGATCAACTTCAAGGCCAAGAAGGGGCACACCATGCAGCTCCAGTATGCCGCGGAGTCGCTCCTCGCCATCACCAGCGAACACATCCTCGCCCAGAAAGCCGGCGACCTCGCCGCCGTCAAAACCCGCGCCAAGGAAGACCCCGTCGGACTCGTCCGCACCATCCTCTCCAGCTACGGCGGACGCGCCACCCAGGACCAGATCCAGCAGGCGCTCCAGCCCGACATCTTCAGCGAATCCGAATTCCGCAAGTGGTGGGAGAACACCAAGAAGGCCCTCAAGAAAGACGGCCACTACGCCATCCCGGCGAAAAAAGGCGCCCCGATCGAGCTCCGCGAAGACGCCGTCTCCCACGCCGACCAGTATCTCGCCGCCTTCACCACCGCGCGCCAGCTCAAGGCCCAGCTCGCCGCCCTCGACCAGATCCTCAAGAACATCGGCGAATTCAGCGACCCCTCCGTCCTCCTCCCCGTCCTCGCCGCCGCCGATGACGCCGCGCGCAAGAACCAGCGCCTCAACCCCTCCCAGGCCCTCGAATTCCTCCTCAGCCGCGACGAGATCGTCGAGAAAGTCCCCGCCCTCGCCCGCGCGGACGACGCCCCGACCGTCCGCCAGTTCCTCATCGAAGAACGCAAACGCCTCACCACCCTCATCGGCGACCTGCCCGCGGCCAAACAGAAGCGCGCCCTCAGCGAACTCCCCGGCGCCTTCGGCGAAGAGTGGACCACCATCGCCCTCGACCTGCTCGCCCGCGGCAGCACCCGCGTCGTCACCGAAGCCGCCCGGCTCCTCGAGGAAAAAGGCCAGCTCAACGTCCTGCTCAACGGCCTCGACAAATTCATCCGCGAGCACTCCATCACCTCCGAGTCCCTCCTCTGGCTGTGCAAGGAGCGCGACGGCGTCTTCGCCGACCTCATGAACCCGCGCCTCTTCAGCGCCATCATCGGCTCCCTCGAGCGCGATCAGTTCGATGAAACCAAGCGCGACCGCCGGCTCCACGACCTCCTCCTCAACGACAAGGAACTCCTGACCGACCTCATCGCCGCCGCCACCCACGAAGAACTGCGCGACGTCATGCAGAAGCTCATGCGCACCCCCGTCTTCGAGGAGCTGAACAAACGCTCCCTCCTCGGCCGCATCATCCGCCTTTACCCCGAGATGCAGGCCCTCGTCTCCGGCGACAGCGACGCCAAACAGGAAACCCTCGTCGTCTCCTGGGAAAGCCTCGAGAAGCGCAAGAACGAGTTCGACGAACTCGTCAACAAACGCATCCCCGAGAACATCCGCGAAATCAGCGCCGCCCGCGAACACGGCGATCTGCGCGAAAACTTTGAATTCAAAGCCGCCAAGGAAATGCAGCGCGTCCTCGGCCGGCGCCGTGCGGAAACCGAGCGCGACCTCGGCCTCGCCCGCGGCACCGACTTCGCCAACCCCGACACCAACGCCGTCTCCCTCGGCACCATCGTCACGATCAAAGATCTGAGCGACAGCCACCTCGACATCTACACCATCCTCGGCGCGTGGGACGGCGACCCCGAAAAGAACATCGTCAGCTACCAGAGCGCCCTCGCCCAGGCCATCATCGGCAAGAAACCCGGCGAACAAGCCACCGTCCCCACCGAGATCGGGGAGCGCACCGTCGAGATCGTCAGCATCGAAGCCTGGAAGAAGTAACTCCCGCGAGCTTGTCGCGACAGCGTTTCGCGCTACCGTCGCCTCATGTCCGCCGTCGAAGAACTGACCCAAATCTGCGCCGGGCTCCCGGCGCACAAAGTCGAGGAACTCGTGGACTTCGCCCGCTTCCTCGAAGCTCGCGCCGCCGTTCAATCGGCGCGCGTGGAAGAATCACCGGGCGATGCCGCTTGGGAAAAGATCATCGCCGATCCCAAGCCGCGGCCGAAGCTCGACGCCTTCATTGCTGCCGCGATGTCGGAAGGACCTTCGGAACTCCTCACCGACGAAGCTTTCGAAAAACACTTGAAGCCGTGATCTCACGGGCGCTCCCGTCGTTCTGGAGGCTCTTTCACGCCCTGCCCGAGCGCATTCAGGCCGAAGCCCGTGCGGCGCACGCCGTCTATATGCGCCAGCCCGGTCATCCTTCCCTTCGTTTTAAAAAGCTCGCCGGCACGGCTGATCGCTGGTCGGTGCGCATCGGCCTCCAATACCGCGCGGTCGGCGTGCGTTCGGGCGATACGGTGGAATGGGTCTGGATCGGCACGCACAACGACTTCGACAATCTCTTCTAGCGCACCGCCCCCCACCTCCGAGCAGCGCGCGCCGCGGTTATTCCTCCACCACGCGGAACGCCGCGCGCGGCACCGTCAGCGCCTCCGGGAAACCCTGCGCCGTGACCAGCGCGTGTTCATCGTCGCTCCCCGGCGCGATCTTCGCCAGCGTCCGATCCCCGACCCGGAAGACCGCGGCCAGCGTCTGGCCCGGCTCCATCTCGGGTTCCCCCATGTCGGCGTCTTCGAAGTCCTGCAACCACTCGATCATGGCATTCATGCCCCCAAGGTCGCCCGCCCCGTGCCGCCCTGCAAGTGGCCACGCCGCCTACGTTTTCCTCGCCTCGCGGATCATCCCCGGCGATAACTCCACACCCGCCATGCGCGCCTTTCCCCTCTCCCTCTGCCTCATCATCCTCCTCTTCCTCCCGGCGGCCCGCGGCGCCGAGTCGTTCTTTAAAAAGGGCGACGTCATCGCGCTGGTCGGCGGCGAGGACATGGTCGTGGCCAGCGAACTGGGCTACCTCGAGATGCTCCTCGTCCGCGCCCTGCCCGACTACCACCTGCGCTTTCGCAACCTCGCGTGGGAAGGCGACACCGTCTTCGAGCAGCGCCGCGACCTGAACTTCCCGACCTGGGAGGAGCAGCTCGACAAGATCGGCGCCACCGTCGTCATCGTGCAATTCGGGCAGATGGAAAGCCTCGCCGCTTCCCAGTCCGCGGCGTTCCACGGTCGTTTAACCGCAGAGGACGCGAAGGCCGCAGAGGGCCGCAGAGGAACGGGCAAAGAAAATCCCTCTGCGGGCCTCTCCAATCCCTCTGCGTCCTCTGCGGTCAAATCCGCCACCGACGCGGTCGCCCCCCCCGCCCAACAAGGGCTCCCGGAGTTCATCGCCGCGTATGAGAAGCTCATCGAGCGCTTCAAGAGCGGAGGAAAGCGGCGGATCGCATTCATTTCTCCGTCGCCCTTCGCTGGAGATTTGAACGACCCGCGCAATCAGTCACTTCTCTTCTTCTCCCACAAAATCGCGGTGTGGTCCCGCCTTCACGGTCGTTCGGTCGATTACTCCCGCTCGATTCTCTCCAGTGGCCTGTCGGCGCGTCGCGCCGCGACAAAGGTTTTGGAGATGCCGCTTCCTCCTGGGATTCGCGTCGAACAAGCGCGTTCAGCGGCTCTGGCCACGTTGGAAGCATCCGCCGTGACGCATCGAGATGACGCCCACCTTTCGGCCCAGGCGCATGCCCGTGCCGCGCATCTCATTTCGTTCGTTCTCAATCCGTCACCCGCTTTGACACCCAGTTCGCCTGTTACGGTTGCGTTTCACGTCCCACAGGAAACGGACCCGCTTCTCCAAGCCATCCGCGCCAAGAACCGCCTCTGGTTCGACTATTGGCGGCCGCAGAACTGGGCCTTCCTCGCCGGGGATCGCACCGCGCAGCCGAGCAGCCGCGACCACCTCGATCCCTCCAAACGCTGGTTCCCGCCCGAGCGCGAAGCCTTCCTCCCGCTCATCGAGGCCAAGGAAAAGGAGATCGACGCCCTCGCCGCGCAACTCGCCGGGAAGTGAATCCAATAACACCCCGCAAATCCCCAACGACCTTCCGACCGCGCGGAAGCCACCGGTGGAAATCCCAATGCCTTTCCGACCCGTCGGAAACGACCCGTGGAAATCCCGATGACCGTCCGACTCGTCGGAAACGACCTGTGGAAATCCCAACGACCTTCCGACCCGTCGGAAACGACCTGTGGAAATCCCAATGATCTTCCGACCCGTCGGAAGCCACTCTTGGAAATCCCAGTGACTTCCAAAGCCTCTAATTGTGGTTCATTTTATCCAAAACACCTTCCTGTGAGTAAATTTCGCCATTCCCTAACCCTGTCCGCCTTTGCAGCGCTGACTCTGACGTTCCGCGCCCTGCCCAGCCCCGCCCAGCAGCCCGACCGCGATGCGCCGGAGACGGAACTGGCCTCCTTTCGCCTGCCGCCGGGGTTTGAGATCAATCTCTTCGCCTCGGAGCGCGATGGGGTGAGGAAGCCGATCCAGATGCGCTGGGATGCTCGCGGGCGGCTCTTCGTCATCGGCAGCACCACGTATCCGCAGATCAAGCCCGGCGAGGAGCCGGACGACAAGGTGTGGATGCTGGAGGATACCAAGGGTGCGGGTTACGCGGATAAGGTGACGGTCTTCGCCGATAAGCTGATGATCCCGACGGGGCTGGAGGTGGCGCCTGTCGATTTTACCGCAGAGGATGCAAAGAACGCAGAGGGCCGCAGAGGTGAGGCAGGGACGACCACACAAAATCCCTCTGCGAACCTCTCCAATCTCTCCGCGCCCTCTGCGGTAAAATCTGCCGTGTCTGTCAGCGAGGGTAAGCTGCTGCTCACGGACGGCGACGGCGTGGCGGACCAACCCACACAAAACTCCTCTGCGAACCTCTCCAATCTCTCCGCGTCCTCTGCGGTAAAATCCGCCGTGTATGTCGGCGAGGGCACGAAGCTGCTGCTGCTCACCGACACCGACGGCGACGGCGTGGCGGATAAACGCGAGGTCGTGCTCCGCGGCTTCGGCACGGGGGACAATCACCAGAGCATAAATTCCTTCCGCTGGTCGCCCGGCGGGGAGCTGATGTTTTGCCAGGGGCTGCACGCCTTTGCGCGGGTCGAGACGCCGCACGGCATCGTGGCGCTGGATCAGGCGGGGCTGTGGCGCTTCCGCCCGCGCGAGCATCGGCTCGATGCCTTTTTCGGCGGCGCCGCCGGTCCGCAGAATCCGTGGGGCTGGACCTTTACCAAATGGGGCGTGCCGCTGGTCTCGGCGGGCAACAGCGGCGACATGTTCATGCCCGGCCCGGAGATGATCCGCGGCTGGCAGGGCGGACGGCGCGACACCATCTGGCCGACCGGTCGCGGCCGCAAGACGAGCAACCCGGAGATCATCGAGAGCGCGCACTTTCCCGACGAATGGCAGGGCGCGCTGGTGACCGGCGGTTACATCAATAACGCGGTGTGGACGCTGGCGATTTCGCCGGACGGGGCCGGGGTGAAAGTGGAGGATCACCCGACGCTGCCGCCGCTGGTCCAGAGCACGCACGGCTCCTTCCGGCCGGTGGATGTGAAGCTGGGGCCCGATGGCGCGCTTTACATTTGCGACTGGTACAACCCGATCATCGGCCACTACCAGGCGAGCTTCCGCCATCCCGACCGCGACAAGGCGCACGGCCGGATCTGGCGCGTGACTTACAAAGGCCGCCCGCTGCTCACGCCGCCACCGGTGCTGGCGGGGAGCTTTACCGCAGAGGGCGCGCAGGACGCCGAGGGCCGCAGAGGAGGGAAGCAGGAGGCCGATCAAAATCCCTCTGCGAATCTCTCCAATCCCTCGGCGCCCTCTGCGGTTAAATCCGCCGCGCCGCTGCCCGATTACCCCGCGCTCTTCGCGCTGCTCCGCGCGCCCGATCGCTACCCGCGCGAGCAGGCGAAGATGAGGCTCTTCGGCGGCGACACGGCGACCGTCACGAACGCCCTGCGCGCGTGGTATCCGCAGCTCGACCCGCTGGCGCCTGATCTCGACTTTGCGCGGACGCAGGCGCTGGGCGTCTTCGAAGCGCAGGAGACGGTGGAGCTGCCGCTGCTCAAGCTCGTCATCGCCGCCAAGAGGCCCGAGGCGCGCGCCTACGCCGCGAGCACGCTCGGGCGCTGGGCCGAGCGGCTGGATGTGCTCGGGCGGGTGACCGGCCACGGCGGCACCAATGCCGGGGCCGACGCGCCGGGGCACGGCTTCGATCCGCTGGAGCCGCTGGCCGATCTCGCGCACGACGCCGACCCGCGGGTGCGGCTCGCGGCGGTCGTGGCCGCGGGCAATATCCCGCGCGCGGAATCGATGGTCATCGTGCTCAGCGTGGCCAGCCAGCCGCGCGACAAGTTCATCGACGTCGCCCTCACCGCCGCGACGACCGTCCTCCGCCCGCAGTGGGAGCCCGTGCTCGCGCAAGGCGCGCCGGATTGGAAACCGGAATGGCGCGAGCTGATCAAGACGCTCGACAAACCGAAGCCGAAGCCCGCGCCGGCGAAGCGCGTCGCGCAGCAGGTCGGCGCGCCGATCGTCCCGATCTACGGGCGGCTGCGGGCGTCGCCCTATGTGTTAGGCAGCATCGGCGCCGAGGTGTTAACCAAGGGTGATCCGAAGCGCGGCGCGGAGGTTTACCGCCGGCCGGAACTGGCCTGCGTGAGCTGCCACCGCATCGGCGACGATGGCGGCAAGATCGGTCCGGCGCTCGATGCCATCGGCAGCGCACAGCCGCTGGAGTTCCTGATCGGCACGGTCATCGAACCGCAGCGCGAGGTGAAGGAAGGCTTCGAGACGATCAAGCTCACGACGAAGAAAGGCGTGGAGTTGATCGGGATCATCGTCGCCGGCAACGATGCGGAGCTGACGCTGCGCGACCCGGCGGGGAACGAGCACGTCGTCGCGCAGGCAGACATCGCGAAGCGGGAGTTCATCGGCTCGCTGATGCCCGCTGGCCTGACCGACAACCTCTCCCCCGAAGACCTGCGCGACCTCTTCGCCTACCTCACGCAGCTCGGCAAAGCGAAGTAGCGGGCGGATTTTACCGCAGAGGGCGCAGAGACGCAGAGGGCCGCAGAGAGACTGGAATGCGACCTCTTCGCCTACCTCACGCAGCTCGGGAAGGCGAAGTAAGCGCACGGGCTTTACCGCAGAGACGCAGAGACGCGGAGGGCCGCAGAGAGATTTGGAATATTACGCCCAATCCATCTGGCAGACGTGGGGCTCGGCGTCACTGTAAGGAGAAAATCGCGCTTGGCTCACCCCATCCAAATTCCCCCTCCTCTGCGGCCCTCTGCGTCTTTGCGCCCTCTGCGGTTAAACCCGATCCGCGGGGAATCGCCTTGCCATTCCACGCGCCGCCTTCTATGCCAACGCGCTGTCTTCGCCGGCACCGGCCCCGCCCACGGTTTCGCGCGGCTCAGTTCCAAATCCTAACTCCAAATTCCGAAAGCCATGTCTCTCACCACCATCGTTGATGTTCACGCCCGCCAGGTCATTGATTCCCGCGGCAATCCCACGGTCGAGGCCGATGTCGTCCTCGCCGGTGGTGCGATCGGCAGTGCCATCGTCCCGAGCGGCGCAAGCACCGGCGAACACGAAGCGTGGGAACTGCGCGACGGCGTGGCCGATCGTTATCTCGGCAAGGGCGTGATGAAGGCGGTCGCGAACGTCAACAAAAGCATCGCCAAGGCGATCGAAGGCATGGACGCGCTCGATCAGGTCAGCGTGGACAAGACGATGATCGCGCTCGATGGCACGAAGAACAAAGCGAAGCTTGGCGCCAACGCCATCCTCGCCGTGTCGCTCGCCACCGCCAAAGCCTCTGCCAATCAGCTCGGCCAGTCGCTTTTCAAGTACCTCGGCGGACCCAACGCCAAGGTCCTGCCCGTGCCGATGATGAACATCGTCAACGGCGGCGCGCACTCCGATGCGCCGGTGGACTTCCAGGAATTCATGGTCGTGCCGAAGAACTTCGACACCTTCTCCGAGGCGCTCCGCGCCGGCGTGGAAATCTTCCACGCGCTGAAGAGCGTGCTCAAGGGCCGCGGCCTCTCGACGGCGGTCGGTGATGAAGGCGGCTTCGCGCCGAACTTCAACGACGCCAACGACGCGCTCGAAACCATCGCCGCGGCGGTGAAGAAGGCCGGCTACAAATTCGGCAAGGATGTCTTCATCGCGCTCGATGCCGCGTCTTCGGAATTCTACGACAAGGCCAAGAAGCAGTATGTCTTCAAGAAGAGCGACGGCTCGAAGCGCTCGGCCGAAGAACTCGTGGAATACTACATCGGCCTGCAGAAGAAGTTCCCGATCATCTCGATCGAAGACGGCTGCGCGGAGAACGACTGGGCGGGCTGGAAGATCCTGACCGACAAGATGGGCGCGAATACGCAGATCGTCGGCGACGACTTGTTCGTGACCAACGTCGAGTTCCTGAAGAAGGGCATCGACACCGGCACGGCCAACTCGATCCTCGTGAAAGTGAACCAGATCGGT
>JBBQIZ010000164.1:0-10063 GCA_038325425.1 Chthoniobacterales bacterium | reverse complement strand
AAAGTCGTTCGACGGAAAACCGAGCACGACGAGGCCTTTGTCCTCATACTTTTTCCAGACCTCTTCGAGGCCCGAATACTGCCGCGTGTAGCCGCACTTCGAGGCGACATTTACGATGAGGAGTGCCTTGCCGGAGTAGGTCTTGAGGGAAGTGTCCTGGCCCTTGATGTCCTTGAGCGGGATGTCGTAGAGCGAATCGGCGGCGGAGACGGTGACGGCCATGAGCAGGGTGCAGGTGAGGGCGGCGAGGGAGCGGAGTGGGTTCATGAGATGGATGCTGGAATGACCGCGGGCGGTCAAAGGTAGTAGTCGAAATCTTTTTCGCTGTGGGTCTTCCGGCGGACGCGGAAGATGTGCGCGGGTCTTTCCGGCGTAAGGCGGACGAAATTGCGCCGCCCGGTCCACAGATAACGGTCGTCGGTGAGCAGGTCGTGGACTTGATACTCCTGGCCTTCGACCCAGCCAAACTGTTCGACGGGCACATTGATGAAGGCGTCCTGCGCGTGAAACGGATCGAGCGAAACGACGACGAGGATGACGTTGTCGCGGGCCTCGGTCGTCTTGGAATAGAAGAGCACGAGATCGTTGTCCGCGTGCTCGAAACGCAGGTTGCGCAATTGCTGCAGCGCGCGGTTGTCGCGGCGGATGCGGTTGAGCCGGGTGATCACGTCTTTGATGTTGCCCGGCGCGTTCCAGTCGCGCTCCTTCCACTGATATTTTTCGGAGTCGAGATACTCCTCCTTGGCGAGTTGTTTGTAGTCGTTGTCGCAGAGGTGGAGGAAGTGGTGGACGTTGGCCGCGGCGTCGAACGGCTTCTTTTCGAGGCCGGCGTTTTCGCACAGCTCAAAGCCCGAATAGATGCCGTAGATCGGCGAGAGCGTGGCGGCGAGCACGACCCGGATGAGGAAGGCGGGGCGCCCACCAAACTGGAGAAAGCTCGGCAGAATGTCCGGGGTGTTGGGCCAGAGATTTGGCCGCATGTATTGCGCGCACGGCGTGTGCGTGAGCTCGGTGAAATACTCGGTGAGGCCCTGCTTCGTATTGCGCCAGGTGAAGTAGGTGTAGCTGTGCGTGTAGCCGGCCTTGGCCAGCGTCTTCATCATCTTCGAGCGCGTGAAGGCTTCGCTGAGGAAGATCGCGTCGGGGAAACGCGACTGCACCCGCGTGATGAGATATTCCCAGAACGCCACCGGTTTGGTGTGCGGATTGTCGACCCGGAAAATGCGGACGCCGTGCTCGCACCAAAACTCGACCACGCTCGTGATCTCGTCCCACAACGTGCGCCAGTCGGCGTTGTGGTAGTTCAGCGGATAAACGTCCTGATATTTCTTCGGCGGATTCTCCGCGTATTTGATCGTGCCGTCGGGCCGCTGGTAGAACCAGTCGGGATGCTCGTGGACGTAAGGATGATCGGGCGAGCAGTTGAGCGCGAAGTCAATGGCCAGCTCCATTCCGCGGGCGTGGATCTCCTTCACCAGCCAGTCGAAATCCGCCAGCGTGCCGAGTTCCGGCGCGACGTCCTTGTGCCCGCCGCCATTCGGACAGCCCTGATGCCGATTGCCGATGGCATAGGGAACGCCGGGCTCGCCGGGCTGGCAGCTCACCGCGTTGTTTTTGCCTTTGCGGGCGGTCACGCCGACGGGATGGATCGGCGGGAAATAGATGACGTCGAAGCCCATCGCCCGCGCGTCGTCGATCCGCGGCAGACAATCCCGGAACGTCGAACCCTTGTCCCCGATTCCTTCCGCGGAGCGCGGGAAAAACTCATACCACTGCGCGAAGAGCGCCCGCGGGCGGTCCACGTAAACGCGCGGATATTTGGGCGTGTAGCGCGCTTCGTTCGCGGGGAAGGGGACGATCACCGCGGGTTCGTCGGCGGGCGGCGGTTCCATGATCGTCGGCGCTTTTTTCCGGCGCGGTGCCTTCGCTTTTTTCCCCGCCGGCGAAGTGTCCTTGACCACCTCGAACGAAGGGCGGACCTCAACTTCCGCGACCGCCGGCGGGGCTGCTTCCACCAGTGCCGTGACCGGCGGCAGATTGAGCACGAAGTCGGTGCTCTCGCTGCGATCGGAATAGGCGGTCATCAGCGCCTCCATCTCCGGCGAATGCGCGAGCGCGTGGACTTCCGTCGGGGTGCCTTCGCGCAGTTTGTCGGCCAGCACGGCGAGCCGCTCGGCGTCGCGCTTTTGTCCAGCGTCCTGGGCCTGCCGGGCGGCGCGCGCGACGAACGCCGCGCCTTCCAGCGTCTCGCTGGTCAGCTCGGTCAGGCCGGCCTCGAATTTCGTCTGGAATTCATGCTGCCACGACCGGAAGACCTCGCCCCAAGCCTCGATCGTGTATTCGTAAATCGCATTTTCGAAGACCGAAAAGACGCCGCGCCAGCGGTCGTGATTGAACGGATCGATGCAGGCCATCGGCGTTTCGTACCACCGCGTCTGTCCCTGCCGGCGCCATTTCAGGACCGCGTGGACCACGTCGTGCCCGTCCTTGAAAACATCCGCCTCGACCACGATGTCCTCGCCGACGGCGCGCTTGACCGGGTACCGCCCGCCTTCGACCAGCGGCGAGACGGCTTCGATGATGACAGTAGGCGGGCGCGGATACATGGCGGCGCGAATGTTGCCCCAGGGGCGGGCGCCGCCGCAAGCCCGGTGCCATGCCGCTTGCATCGCTGGCGCCGCCGCGCATCGTATCGCCTCTCAAAAAAATGAAGCTCCTGCGTCTCCTCTCGATTACCCTCCTCGCATTCACTCTGGCCGCTTGCAGCGAAGCTCCGAAGCCGCACACCGCCGCCGAACCGCCGCCGCCCGCAACCGATCTCGTCGAGCCAAAACAAATCGCCCTCGCGATCGACGGCATGACCTGCGAGGCCTGCGTGAAAAGTGTGACCACCGAGCTGCGCAAGACGGGCGCGGTCGGCGAATGCACGGTGCAGCTCGCGGCGAAAGAAGCGCGCCTGACTTACGACGCCTCCAAGCTCAAGGAAGACGATCTGATCATCGCCGTCCGCCGCGCGGGTTACACGGCGAAGGTGAAGCCGTAGAGAGTGGCGAGCACCTCAGAATGACCCGCGATGGGAAGCGGAGCGCGTTGCGATGCGAATCCGTTACAACTCCGCAAGCAGTCCGCGGAGCTGGTCCAGACCTTTGATCCGTTCGAGCACCGTGCGCAGCGAATCGAGCGCCGCGGGGATGTGATCGAGGAAAAAGGTGCGCCCGTCGGCGTGGCCGAGTTTGCCGTACGCGCCGAGCGCTTGCATGAGCCGCTGCATGGCGCAGAGGTCGTAGAGCGCACGCCAGCCGGGCGCTTCCGATCGGCCCGGCCCGTGCAGGCCGCTGAGGTAGTGCGAGAGTAGTTCTTCGCGTTCCGCTTCGGTCAGCGTGACGTAAGGATCGAGCAGGAGCGAGGCGAGGTCGTATTGCGCGAGGCCGGGGCGCAGACCTTGGAAATCAATGAGGCAGACTTCCCCTTCGCGGACGATGACGTTCTGGCTTTGGAAATCGCGATGCACGAGCACGCGCGGCTGCTGGGCCAGATGCGCGGCGATCTCCGCCAGCCGCGGCCGGCTGGCTTCTGTCTCGATTTGCTGGCCGCTCAGGCCGAAGTGCCGGCCGAGGCAGTGCTCGAAGAAATACTCCTGCTCCCACTGGTAAAGTGCGGCGTCGAAAACCGGTTGGAGGAACTTCAGCGACTTCGCGCTGGGCGCGCGATGCGCCTGGGTGTGCAGGATGAGCGCTTGGTCGAGCGTGCGCTGATACAGCGCCCGCCGCCGCGGCCACGGATCGAGCCGATGACTCCACAGATCGGTATCGCCAGCGTCTTCCATGACGATCAGCCCTTCCGTCTCGTCGTGGAAATGCGTGACCGGCACCCGGACCCCGACGCTCGCGAGGAAATGCCCGATCGCCACGTAGTGTTTGTTTTCCGGCCGATCCTCATTGTAGCGGACGAGGATGAGCGTCTGCGGGCCGACCTGCATGCGCCAGAACTTGCGGCCGGAGCCGCCCTTTTCGATGGGCGTGACGGCGATGGCGGTGAAGGGATGGGTGGGCATGAGACGGAGAAAGATTCGCCTGCGAAGGCGCAAGGTGCCGAGAATTTTTACGCGAAGTCCGCGTCCGTGCGCGCGCCGCCCGCTTGCGCGCCGGTGGTGACGATGCAGCGTGCCAAATGCGCGCCGGGCGCCACTGCGGCACCGTCCCAGACAAGGCTGTCGCGGAGGATCGCACCCGCGCCGATCCGTGCGCCGGCGCCGATCGCGGTCGCCCCGAGGATCTGCGCGTCGGCTGCGACTTCCGCGCTCGGATCGATCCACGGCGCCGGGCGGTCGTGCGCGAGATCACGATGCACGCCGAGGTAATGTTCGCGCGAACCGAGATCCCACCAGTGCCCGTCGTCGATGACCACGCCGCCGAGCTTCGCACCGGCGCGGATCATGTCGCGGAAGATCGGCACGACGCTGATCTTCGTGGCCGCCGGGATGCGCGCGATGAACTCCGCATTCACGAGATAGATGCCGCTGAACAAAAACCGCGGGCCGGCGGTCGGATCGACCCGATCGCCGATGTCCGTCACGCGTCCGCTCGCGGCATCGAAGGCGACCTGCAGCGGCCCGCCGGTCGAGCGCAGGACCATCGTCACTTCGTTTCCGCGATCGCGATGGGCGCGGACCGCCGCTTCGAGCGGGAGATCGCTGAGGATGTCGCCGTTATAGACCGCGAAGGTGCCGCCGCCGAGCAGGTCGCGGACATTCCAAATGCCGCCTGCCGTTTCCAAGACCGCAGGCTGTTCGGCCCGGAAGGTAAGCGCCGCGCCGCCATAGACCGGGTCGGGAAACGCCTCGTCGTAGGCTTCCGAGCGCCAGTGGGTATTGACCACGAGGTGCTCGACGCCGAGCCCGAGCAGGTGGTCGAATGCGTAGGTGATGAGCGGGCGATTCGCGACCGGGATGAGCGGCTTCGGCCGGCGCGCGGTCAGCGATTTGAGGCGCGTGCCGAGGCCGGCGCCGAGGACGAAGGCAGTGCGAATCACGCAGTGGGAGTGTGGTCTGGAAAGAAATCCACCCGCCGCCCCGGGCTTGACGAAGTCAGCGCGGGACGGCGGGTGGAGGAACGATGGGGTTGAGCAGCGCGGAGACCGCGCCGGGAATTACTTTTCTTCCTTGGTTTCGATCGCGGGCTGTTCGACCTGCGTCGGAGGGGTCTGCGGCGCTGGGTTGACGTTCACGACCTGAAAATTCTGGATCGTCTGCGTGAGTAGCTGGGTCAGGCGGACCACGCCGGACGGGGTCATCGCGATGCGGGTGTGGATCGGCAGGAGCGACACGCCCGGACGGTCAGCGACGATGCCGGAGGTGAAATCGAGATACACTTCCTCGGCGCCGACGCTGACGAGAACGTGATTCGAGTAACGCGCGGTCTGGTCGTCGTAGCGGACTTGAAGGACTTGTTGCTGCTGATTGGAGGGCTGGTTGGACATAGGGGTGCCTTTGCTAGCTGCCGTTTTCTCCCTTGGCAACTGCTCAATCGCCGGGTTGATCATTTTTTATCGGACCGGAAAAAAACCGGATTTTGCGAAGCCAGCAGGCGCTCGCGGACGGCGGCGAGTTCCAATCCCCGGATCGCCACGCACTTGTCCCGGAATTTTTTCTTTCACTGCCTCGCCGCCCGCACTCAGGCGCGCGGTTTGATGTAAATGCCGATCAGCGGACGCGGGGAAGGTTTCGTCGAGACGAAGTCGCTGACGAAGCCCTTCTGAGTGCGGATTTCGACGTGGCCCGCGCCCTTGCCGCCATAAACGATCACCGAACCGAGCGGCGCCTTGTAGGGATTGCGCTCGCGGATCTTCTTGAAGCCGTGATTGGCGGTCAATTCCGCCGCCGCCTGCTTGGCGTAAATGGTCACCGGGCGGGATTCGACGGCGTTCGCGGCGAGCAGAGCATTTTTCACGTAGCGCCAGCATTTGCTGGTCGAATGGCTCCGGGCGCGGGCCGAGGCGATTTCCGCCGCGCGGATCATTCTTTTGTCGTAACGGAACTTTCCGGACTGCGGGCCGAACAGGGATTGCTGGGCCGGATCGATCTTCTGCGCGGTCTTGGAGTTATAGAGGGAATCGGGGTGGGCGGCTTCAGAGAAGCGCGGCACAGCGAAGGCCAAGATGAACAAGATGAGGAAGATGCGATTTTTTCGGCTCATGGTTTTTGGGAAGCGCGGAGGGTAGCGGCTGAACCTCGATGGTCAACCGGTCATTTCCCGCGCCATCCTTGTATTTACTAGAAAGCAGGAACCCGGCCCGGCATCCGATAAATTTGTTTTGCGCCGTCCGCGCCCTCCGCGGCTAAGGTGCCGCCGTGCATCCCGCCACACCGCTGAACGAACTGGACTGGATTCCGGTGCCTCGGCAGCGGCAACTCGAACGCGTCGGCCTGACCACCGTCGAGTCGCTGCTCACCCACTACCCGAAGCGTTACGAGGATCGCACCCGGTTCGATCACTTCCCGACCGGCGAAACCGACCGGCCGGTCTGCGTCTGCGGCATCGTGAAAAAGACCAAGATCGTGCGCATCCGGGGCGGGTCTCAGAAGATGTTCGACGTCGTGCTGGAGGAGGAAGACGCACATGCGCTGAGCGCACCGCTGGTCTGCCGGTGGTTCAATGCGCACTGGGTCGAGAAGATGATCATCAACGGTCAGCGCCTGGTCGTTTACGGCAAACCGAAGAGCAGCAAGACCGGCGTGACCATCTCGCATCCGGAGTTCGAGGTGGTGGAAGAGGACGCCGAGGCGTCGATCCACCTGAACCGCATCGTCCCGATCCATCGCGCGACCGAGGGGCTGTCGGCGCGGGTCATGCGCCGACTGATCTGGGACGTGCTCGAACAGTTGCAGGACGACACCGTCGAGCCGGTGCTCCCGCCCTCGCTCGATAAAACCGACCGCGCCTGGGCGCTGCGGCAGATCCATTTCCCCGACAGCGTCGAAAGCCGCGACCGCGCCCGCCGGCATCTGGTGCTCGGCGAATTCTTCGGCATGCAGCTCTGCATCGCGGCGAAACGCGCCGAGCAAAGCGGCCAGCCGGGCGAAGTCCACAGCAACGGCGACACCCTCATGCGCCGCCTCCAAGCTGCGCTCCCGTTCCCGCTGACCGGCGCGCAGCAGCGTTCCATCGCCGAGATCCGTGCCGACCTCGCGGCGACCCGCCCGATGAACCGCCTGCTCCACGGCGACGTCGGTTCGGGTAAAACGCTCGTCGCCCTGAGCGCCATGCTCCTCGCGGTCGAAGCCGGCTACCAGGCCGCGCTCATGGCGCCCACGCAGATCCTCGCCGAGCAGCATTATCTCAATCTCCAGCGGCTGTGTGAGCCGCTCGGCCTGCGCATCGCCCTGCGCACCGCCGCGCGCACCGAGCAGAGCGAAGCGCTCCCGCTCTTCGCCCACGCGGGGCAGCAGAATCCGGGGAGCACAGGCCGCTGGCCTGTCGCGTCCGGCGGCCCGCCGGACGCATCGCACGTTCACCCGTCCCCTTCCTCACAAACCCGCTACTCCCGCCGCCATCTCCCGCACTTCGAGCGACCCTGGGCCAAATACATGGTCACGTTCTCCACGCGCGACCGCCGCACCCTTTCGCCCGCCACGCGCCAGATCGTCCTCGACTGTCTGCTACACTGGAACGACCGCCGCTATACCCTCTACGCCGCGTGCGTCATGCCCGACCACGTGCATGTGCTCCTGGAACCCTCGGTCAAAACGCCGGACGAAACCGGCTCGCCCGTTTTCTTTTCGCTCACCGAGATTTTCCACACGGTGAAATCCTTTACCGCTCACGAAATCAACCGCCTGGAAGATCGCGCGGGCGCGCTGTGGGAGGCGGAGTGGTTTGATCGGTTGATTCGCTCCGAGGCGGACCTTGTGGAGAAGTTTGAATATGTCGTGCGGAATCCTTGGGCGGAAGGGGTGTGCGGCGAGGGGGAGGACTATCGCTGGGTTTGGTGGCGGGGACGGGTGGATTCGGCAGGGGACGCTGGTTCTGATGCGGATTTCCCGGCGGGCCGCCGGGAAACACAGGCCAGCGGCCTGTGCTCCCCGGGGATTCCCGACACCGAGCCCCACCTCCTCGTCGGCACGCATGCCCTCCTTTACGAAGGCGCGGGGTTCACCCGGCTGGGGCTCGCGGTGATCGATGAGCAGCACAAATTCGGCGTCCTCCAGCGCGCCCGGCTCCGGGCGCAGGGCACCGCGCCGGACGTGCTCGTCATGACCGCCACCCCCATCCCGCGCACCCTCACCATGACGCTCTACGGCGATCTCGATGTCAGCGTGCTCGACGAACTGCCCGCCCATCGTGGCAAGATCGTCACCGGCGTGCGCGACGCCGCCAAGCTCCCCGACGCCGTCAAATTCATCCGCGAACAGCTCGAAGCCGGGCGCCAGGCCTACGTCGTTTATCCGCTGATCGATGAGTCCGAGAAACTCGAGGCCAAAGCCGCGGCCACCGAGTTTGCCAAGTGGCAGGAATTCCTCGCGCCGCTCCCGTGCGCGCTCCTGCACGGACGCATCCCGCCGGAGGAAAAGGAGGCGATCATGGAGAAATTTCGACGCGGCGAGACCAAAGCCCTCATCGCCACCACCGTCATCGAAGTCGGCATCGACGTGCCGAACGCCAGCGTCATGCTCATTGAAAACGCCGAGCGTTTCGGCCTCGCCCAGCTCCACCAACTCCGCGGGCGGATCGGCCGCGGCGAGCACAAGAGCTACTGCATCCTCCTTCGCTCCGCGAAAGCGAACGACGAAGCCAGGGACAAACTCCAGATCCTCGAGCAGACCTCCGATGGATTCCAAATCGCCGAAGCCGACCTGCAAATCCGCGGCCCCGGCGACCTCCTCGGCACCGCGCAGAGCGGACTCCCGCCGCTCCTGCTCGGCGACCCGCTCGCCGATCATGAACTCATGCGCCTCGCCCGAAACGCCGCCTTCCTGCTTTTCGAGCGTGACCCGCAGCTCGCCCTTCCCGAGAACCAACGTTACCGCCACGCGCTCGCCGAGACGCGTAAACTCATGCTTTCCCAAGTCAGCTAAACTTTCCCATGCGTCGTTCGCTCTTCATCTTCCTCCTCGCGGCCCTCCTCGCGTTTGGCTTCTACCGCTACAATCGGCTCAGCGACATCCGCCAGGGCGGGCGCCGCGTTTCCGAGCAATACACCCCGGCGACCGGCCCCCGCATCGACCCGAAAGACATCCAGGTCCTCGCCGCCCTCGACACCGAGTACACCCGGCTCGTCCAGGCCGTCGTCCCCTCCGTCGTCAGCATCACCACCTCGCGCCGCATCGCCCAGCGCCAGCAGACCGATCCCTTCGAGCTCTTCTTCCGCCAGCGCCGGCCGCAGCAGACTCAGCCCCGCACCCAGACCTCCCTCGGCTCCGGCGTCATCGTCTCGCGCGAAGGCCACATCATCACCAATCACCACGTCATCGCCGGCATGGAGAAAATCGAGATCCAGCTCACCGATGGGCGCGTCGAGCCGGCCCAGCTCATCGGCAGCGATCAGCAGACCGACATCGCCATCTTGAAAATCGAGGCCAAAAACATCGAGCCGCTCCCCCTCGGCGACAGCGACGACGTGCGCGTCGGCCAGATGGTCTTCGCCGTCGGCAACCCCTTCGGCCTGCAGGAGAGCGTCACCCAGGGGATCATCAGCGCCAAAGGCCGCCGGGCCATGGCCGATAGCGGCGTCGAATTCCTGCAAACCGATGCCGCCGTCAACCAGGGCAATTCCGGCGGTCCGCTGCTCAACCTGAGGGGCGAGATCATCGGCATCAACAGCGCCATCTTCTCCACCTCCGAGGAAGGCACCTGGCTGGGCATCAGCTTCGCCATCCCGGCCAATGTCGCCCATCGCGCCCTCGAGAGCGTGCTGAAAACCGGGCGCATCATCCGGGGTTACCTCGGCGTCGGGATGGAAAACGTGACGCCCGAGCTGGCCCAGCGGCTGAAACTGAACGTCACCGAAGGCGCCGTCATCCTCGGGGTGCTCGCGGATTCCCCGGCGGCCAAAGCCGGCCTGCAGG
>JBBQIZ010000163.1:0-10086 GCA_038325425.1 Chthoniobacterales bacterium | reverse complement strand
GCGGCCGGTTGGTGCGCGGAGTTGGCGTTGCCCTTGCGCAGCGTGGCGGCGACTCTGCCCGGTGCGGGGACGCGCTGGCGGGTAAACTTCTGCCGCATCGATCGTCCGCTCGGAGTCGAGCGCGAGTTAACCGCATGGTCGCCCACCGGACGGGCAAATTTCCACACGCCGGAACGGTTCGGTTGGCTGGAGTTCGGCGCCTAAACTAGTCGCCGGGATTGCGGCCTGTTCCGTCTGTCGTTCGGTGACGCCGACCCATCCCCGCAACCCGATTGCCGCGATTGTGTTTCAATTCCGGCTTTCGTGAATTGTTTTCAGCAACTCCCGTCGAAGCCCGGCGTTAACACCGAACGCAGCCTTGTGCTACATCACGCGATGCGCCCGGTTGCCGATCATCAACAAAACCAAAAACCAGAACCCAGCAGATCCACATGAAATCCATTACCTCCATCCTCGCCGTCCTCGCGCTCGGCACCTCCCTCGCGGTTGCCGCTGAAAAACCCGCCGCCAAGCCCGAAGGCGCCGCTGCGGCGAATGCCGACAAGCCGAAGCGTGATCCCGCGGTCGCGTTCAAGAAACTCGACACCGACAACGACGGCAAGATCAGCGCCAAAGAGTGGGCGGAAAGCCCTCAGGCCAAGAAAGACGAGGCCAAGGCGACCGAAATGTTCGGCAAAAAGGACAAGGACGGCGACAAGTCCCTCAGCCTCGAAGAGTTCTCCGCTCAGGGCAAAAAGAAGGATAAGTAAGTCACCGCTCTGCGGTTGAATCCGCAGTCTTCCACGCCGCATCCGCCTCCGCGCGGGTGCGGCGTTTCTCTTTTAACGCCGGAGGAAAGGTCGAGCGATGGCCCAGAGCAGCGGCGGGACGAGGATGCTCAAGGCCAGGGCGAGTTTCGGGTTGTCCTGGCCGCTGGCCCCGATGCTGGCGTAGACGAAGCCGAGCGGGAGCGATCCGCAGGCCAGCGCGGTGGCGAAGACGCGGAACGGCATGCGCGTCAGGCCGGCCAGACAGGACACAACTTCTGGGAGTACCGGCAGCCAGCGCGATGCGGCGACGATCCACGGGCCGTTGCGCTGAAAGAGCGTTTCGTGCTGGGTGAGTTCGTCTTCTCCGGCGAGGCGGGCGGCGATCCGGCGGCCAAAGAACCGGCAAAGCCCGTAGCCGGTCAGGCCGGCGCAAAATGAGCCGAGACCGCTGATCAGCCCACCGACGAAGGGGCCGTAAAGATATCCCGCGGCGGCCATCACTGGCGTCGCCGGGATCGGCAGCACCAGGTCGGACATGAGCAGGGCGACGATCGCCAGCCAGCCCCACGAGCCCCAACCGCGGATCCACGCGATGGCCGCCTCGCCCGAAAACCACTGTACGAAATCGCCGCCCCAGATCGCGAACGAAATGGAGAACGCAACGGCGAGAACGAGAGCGGTGACGAGCAGGCGCATGATTTTTGGAGGGACGCGCTCCCGCGCGTTCCCAAACTGCCGGGCGGCGACGATGGAAAATTTTGGGGAGCGCGCGGGAGCGCGTCCCTCCGGTTATTGGGCGAACGCCTGGTCGTTGGGATTGCCGCCGGTCTGGATGTAAGCGAGCAGGTCGAGCAGTTCGTCGGGGTTGAGCGCGTTGATCAGGCCGGGCGGCATCATCGAGACGGGATAGGGCGCGCGGGATTTGACTTGCGCCTCTTCGACGGGCGTGAGGTTGTCCGGCGCGAGCGCGCTTGTCATGACGAAGAGCTTGCCGTTTTCCTCGACGATCACCCGGCCGACGACCAGCCCGCCATCCTTGGTCTGGATTTGTTCCGTCGGGTATTGGTCACTCACAACCTTCGACGGATCGATGATGTTTTCGAGCAGATCGCGCAGCGTATAGCGGCTTCCGGAACCGGTGATGTCCGGGCCGGAGTTGCCGCCGTCGCCGTTAAACTTGTGACAATTGACGCAGAGCGTCGTCGAGAACATCGCCTTGCCGTGTTCGAAGTTCCGCCCTTTCAGGCCATCCTTGGCGAGCGCGACGGCTTCATCGACGGTGTAGTTTTTGCCCGGGCCTTTCGGCGCGACGTAGTTTACTGGCGGCGCGGGCGGCGCTTTCTTCGAGAGTTCGTCAAGGGCCACGCGCTCCGCTTCCGGCACACAATTGGCCAGCGCCTCGGTGCGGATGTTTTCGAGGAACTTGGTGAAGCTGTTGCCGCCTTTCCATTTTTGCGTCTCCGGGAACCAGCTGAAAAACGCCTCGCGCAGCGCGGGTGTCCAGCCGGCGCGGGCCTCGCGCAGCGCGTAGGCGTAGGCGATGGCCTGCCGGTTCGGGCGGCTGTCCCGCATGGCGGTGGCCGCGCGGGCGTAACCTTCGTTGCGCGCGAGCACGGAATCGCTGGCCAGCTCGCCGCCTTCGTCGCGCGTGGTTCCGAGCAGCGGTACGGTCTTGGCCACGATGTTGGGGGAATCGAGGAAGCTGAGCAGCGCGACGAGCTCGCGGTTGATGGAGGCGTCGTTGCACGGGAAGAGCGGATCGAGCTTCGTCGCGATGGTCGAGCAGACGACCGGACCGGGTTTGCCGAAGCGGGTGAAGGCCAGTTGGAGCGCGCGCAACAGACCGAGTTGCTGGTCGCGCTCGAGGGTCTTGATCTCGATGCGGCTGAGCGCGCCGAGCACTCGCTCCTGCAGGTCGGTGTCCTCGGGCAGCGTTGGCGGAACGGCGTTTGAGGAGATGCCGGACTTCTTCGCGGCTTCGGCGAGCGAAATCTCGGTGGCCCTGGCGCTGCGCCCCATGCGCGCAAGCGCGGTCAGCGCTTCGATCGCGGCCTGCGGATTGGTTTCCTTGAGCGCGCGTTCCTTCCACTGGGCGACCGGTTGACGCTCGATCGCGAGGCGCGCCGCGAAGCGCACGAAACGGTCCTTGCTCGCGAGATGCGGCCACGCCTTATCGATCGCCTCCGGGCCGGTGCCTGCTTCGTGCAGCTTCTCCAATTCCCGCCGCAGCCTGGCCTCGGCAGTCGGCGCAACCGGGGCCGCGGGCGCGGTATTTTCGCTGCCGGCGTAGGTCACGCGATAGAGCGCGGATTGCGTCCGGCGTCCGCCGACGGTGAAATACATCGCGCCGTCCTGCGGGTGGATGATCGCGTCAGTCAGCGGCAGCGGTTTGCCCGCGACGAACTCCTCCTTCTCCGCTTTGAAGCTCGCGCCGTCAGGCGTGAGGTGGATCGCCCACATCGTGCCGTAGGTCCAATCGAGCGCATACAGCGCGCGCTGATACTTCGCGGGAAACTTCGCGCCCGTGCCGAAGACGGTGCCGGTCGGCGAGGCCGGACCGATGTCGATCACACCGGGCAGGTTGTCCGGATAGTATGTCGGCCACTTGCCGGAGCCGCTGCGCCAACCGGCTTCGCCGCCGCTCGTCGCGTGATTGATCCGCGTCGGGCGATACCACGGCGCACCGATGTCCCATTCCATGTCGGCGTCGAAGGTGAAGACCTCGCCGTTCGGATCGATGGCGGCGTCGAACTGATTACGGAAGCCGATGGTGAAAAGCTCGAACGCCTTGCCGTCGAGATCGGTTTTCAGAATGTAACCGCCCGGCGCGAGGATGCCTTTGGCGTGGCCGTTGGCGTCCCAGAGGCGCGGGATGAGCTGATCTTCGTCCCAGGCGACGGGCCGCGAGTGTTCGAGCACTTCGGGCAATTTGGTGTGGTTGCCGTTGACGACGTAGAGCGACTTCCCATCTGGCGCGAGGACCGCGCTGTGCGGGCCGTGCTCGCCGTTGCCCTTGAATGCGCGGAGCAGCACCGGCGCCTCGAAGGAGTCGTCGTTCGCCCGATATTTCAAGCGGTAGAGGCCCTGCTCGCGCGGCTTCGGCACCTTGCCTTCATCGACGACGACGTAGAGGCTGTCATGGGCGAAGAGCACGCCGTGCGCGCCCTGGATGTCCGCGGGGAGCGGCTCGACTTTCGTGCCGCCGCTCGTGCCGAGCGTCGGCACCGTCACGCGGTAGAGTGCTCCGTACTGGTCGCACGTGATCAAACGCCCTTTCGAATCCACGGTGATCCCGACCCACGAACCCTGCTCTTCCTTCGGCACGGTGTAGAGCAATTCGACTTTGAAGCCCGCGGGCACTTGCAGCGTGGCGGGGTCCGCTGCGGTCTGCGCTGCAGCGGCGCGGGGACCGCCATTCGCTGGGGAAGCGGTGAGCACGCTGCCCCACGGCTTGTCGCCATACTTCGCGATCACGATCGCTGGTTTAAATTCCGTGCCTCCCGGTTTCGCCACTTCCCAATCCGCGCCCGTTTCGACGAGTTGCTTTTTGCCGTCCACCGCCTCGATGGCGAGCGAAGCGAGCAGGGCAGCGCTGCCATCTTCATTCCGGCCTTCGATCACGAGTTCATTCGTGCCGGCGCGCAGCTTCTTCGCCAGATCCGCTCGCGCCGGAGCCTGCCAGGCGCGATTTTCCAGCACCGTTTCGCCATTCAGTTTCGCGGTCGCCGAATTATCACAGGTCACGGTCAAGATCGCGGTCTTGATCTCCCCGGCCACGGTGAAGCTCTTCCGGAAGACCTGCTTTTCCTGGGCGGTCGCGCCTTTCTGGCTCCAGATCCATTGCGGTTCGGCTCGAAGGGTGGAGGACAGGGCAAGACTGGCGAGGACGAGTGCGCCGAGACGCGTGGGGAGGAGGGTGTGCATGTTCGCGTGGAGGATTCGGGTGGGGCGAAATTCTTAGCCCGCACGTGATGGCGGGACCACTACAAAGACCGTGCGATAGAATGGGCGGCCTGGCGGTGCTGGACTGAAACGCTTCCCACGGCGGTGGAACACTCGCCCCGGGAATGGCCTGACCGATTTCCGCTTAACGCCCGGCAGCCTTCTCCGCTGGGTTGTGCGCGGTTGCGGGGGCGCCGATGCGGAGCCGCAACGGCAGGAACGTGTGGACTTTGCTGCTGTTGCTGTCGGCAATGGCGATCAGGCTGCGCGAGCCGTCGGCGAGCACCGGACCGAGGGCGAGACCCTCGAAATTGATGAAACCCGTCGCCTCTTCGTAGAGCAGAATTTTCCGGGCGGGAGTGAAGTCCGCGTTCGCCAGCGCCGGGAGTCGGGAGATGTCGGTCGCATCTTTGAAGTCCGCCAGAAAAAGCCGCAGCCGCAGGCCGCCGAAGGCAAACCCGCGCTCGAGAACGAGCAGGCGTCCGTCCGGGAGCAGGCAAAGATCGGCCACGCCATTGCCGGAATTGCGGAAGCGGAAACCCGCCGGTTCAGTGCGCCAGGCGTATTGCGCCAACGGGCGAAAATTGGCGTCGAGTTGCTGCAACCGCACAAGCGTTCCCGTCGCCCCGCTCAAGGGCCCATCGGGCTCGAGCGCTTCTTCGTTGGTGACCCAAAAGTGCTCGTCATCGTCGTTCCAAGTGATCGATTCCAAGCCGAGGTTTTTCCGCGCCTCGGAAAAAATGCGGGGCACTCGCCGAAGTTGCGCCGCGCCGCCCTTCGGCAGGGCCACGACCACATTCCCATGCTCCGCGCTGATGTAGAAGGTCTCGGTCGCACCGACGTAGGTGATGCCCTCGAAATCACTCGCCGGCGTGCGAATCGAAAGCGGTGTCCCGATTTCGCCGCGGGTGATGCTGCCCGTCGCTGGATCAATCCGCAGGGTGAGCGGTACCAGCATGTTCGGGTGGTCGGCGACGGCGTAAAAGGCGTCGCCCCGCGTCCAGGTCAGGCCGCTGAGATCGGTGACGGCTTCGCTCTCGATGACGAAGCGCGCCGGACCGCCCGCTTTCTCGATGGAAATTTCCTGCGCCCACCCGTGCAGGATCGCGCAATGGAAAATCGTGGCCAGTAGCGGAAGTCGGACAAACACGCCGGGTGCTTAGCGACGCCCGGCGCGAAGACAAGAGGAATGTCCGAGGGGCGTGCCGCGGTTTGAATATCCAGCTTGTAGTTAGGCGAGAACTTCGCGAATCACGTGGCCGTGCACGTCCGACAACCGGAAGTCGCGGCCGCCGAACCGGTAGGTGAGCTTTTCGTGATCGACGCCGAGGAGGTGCAGCATCGTCGCGTAGAGATCGTAGAATGTGGCGGGCTTTTCGACCGTGTAGTAGCCGAGGTCGTCCGTCGCGCCGTGGATCATGCCGCCCTTCACTCCACCGCCCGCGAGCCACACGCTGAAGCCGGTCGGATTGTGATCGCGTCCGTCGCTGCCTTGGGAAAATGGCGTGCGGCCAAATTCTCCGGCCCAGAGAATGAGGGTGTCTTCGAGCAAACCGCGCGCGTCGAGATCGGTAATTAGCGCAGCGATCCCTTGATCAACCTGGCGCGCCATGTCGCCATGACCTTCGAGGATTTTCCCGTGCTGATCCCATGGATTGGCGACCTGCCCGGCGCCGGGTTTTTGCGGCAGACAGCTCAGTTCGACAAAACGCACCCCACGCTCGATAAGCCGCCGCGCGACGAGGCACTGGCGCCCATAAGCCGCCTTGTTCACTTCAGTCGAATCGAGGCCGTAGAGTTTTTTTGTCGCCTCGCTCTCGCCGCGGATGTCGCAGATATCCGGCACCGCGGTCTGCATGCGGTAGGCGGTTTCGTAATTGCGGATCGCCGCCTCGACCTGCGGTTCCGCCGCCTGCCGGAGAAATTTGTCGTCCATGCCAGCGACGAAACTCAGCCGCTGGCGCTGGAGTTGATCGCTCTCGCGCGGCTTGATATTCGCCAGCGCTTCTTCCCCATCGGCTTTCAAAATCGAAGCCTGATGCTGCCCCGGCAGGAAGCCATTGCTATAGACGCCCACGCCGCCGTGCGGCACGCCCGCGCCGCCGCTCTGCAGCACGATAAAGCCGGGCAGATCCTGATTCTCCGTGCCGAGCCCATAGCTCACCCACGCGCCCGCGCTCGGGTGGCCCATGAAGGGAAAGCCGGTATGCGCGAGGTAATTGCCCTGCGCGTGTTCATTGACCGTGCTGGTCATCGACCGGATGACCGCGAGCCGATCCGCATGCTGCGCGACGTGCGGAAACAGCTCGCTGATCGGCATTCCGCTTTGCCCGCGATTTTTGAACTCCCACGGCGAGGCCATGATGTTGCCGTTGTTATTAAACATCGTCGGCCGCACCGGCACCGGCATCGGCTGGCCGTGACGTTTGGCGAGATCCGGCTTCGGATCGAAGGAATCGACATGCGAAACGCCACCGGACATGTAGCAAAAGATCACGCGCTTGGCCTTCGGCTTGAAGTGCGGCCCGGGCGGTTTGGCGTTCGTGTCGAGCGCGCCGAAGCTTTTGTCCGCGAGCAATCCGGTGAGGGCGAGTCCACCGAAACCGAGGGAGCAATGGCGCAGCATCGCGCGGCGCGAGAGGGAGGAATGGAAGCACGAGTTCATGGCGGGGTTCAGCGGAGGTAGATGAATTCTTTGAGGTTAAACAGCGACTGCGCGAAGTCCTGCCACACCGGTTCGCTGCTCAGCAAGCGGTCCGGTGGAATGGCGCGATCCTGCGCGAGTGCGGTCAGGTATTGGGTCGCGGCGGCGAGTTCGTCGTCGCCCGGCGGACGCGCGAACGCTTTCTCGAACATCTCGCGAATCCGCGTCTCCGCGGAGGCATTTCCGCCCTCGATCAAGGCCTTCGCCCAGCGGTCGGCCTGCTCGATGACGAACGGCGAATTGAGCAGCGTGAGCGATTGCGCAGGCACGTTGGTCGCGTCGCGTCGGCCCAGCGTGGTAAAGGGTTTCGGGGCGTCGAAGACCTGCAGGAACGGCTGCAGGTTGGTGCGCTTCACCTGAAGATAGACGCTCCGGCGCGGCGTGCTGATCTCGCTTTTTCCTCCCATCTTGAGCTGCAACTCGCCGGAGACCGCGAGCAGCGAATCGCGAATGGCTTCCGCGCCGAGTCGCTGCACGCGGAAGTGCGAGAGTAACTCGTTGGTGGGATCGACTTCCCGCACCTTATCGCCGGGCGCACTGCTCATCTGATAAGCGCGCGTGGTCACGAGTTCGCGGATCATTTCCTTGACCGACCAGCCCTGCTCGACAAAGCGAGCCGCGAGAAAATCGAGCAGTTCCGGGTGCGTGGGTTTTTCGCCGAGGCGCCCAAAGTTATCGACCGTCGGCACAATCCCGCGCCCGAACAGCCAGTGCCAGATGCGGTTGACCGCGACGCGCGCGGTCAGTGGATTTTGCGGCCGGGCGATGTCTTCCGCGAGGTCGAGACGGCCGCTCAACGCGGTGCGATAGGGCTGCGGATCCAGCACTTCGAGGAAACCCCGCGGCACTGTCGCCTCGGGTTTGAGATGGTCGCCGCGCGGCAGGAACGGCGCGTCGTAAGCGACCGTCTCGAGCACTCCGGGGGCGCGTTGCGGCACCGGCACTTCGACTTCCAGCTTGCGATATTGCGCGACGAGCGGGCGCACCTTCTCCAACTCCGGCAAGGTCGTCGGCAGCACGCCGTGCCGGATCAGATCATCGAGCAGAGCGCGCTGCGGTTCGGTGAGTTGATCCGCGCGCCACGCCGACACCGCCTCGGCGATCACGCGCTGATACAGCGCGGCGAGTTGCGCGGCAGAATTCGGCTCGGAGGACTGCGCTCCTGCGCGGCCCTGACTTTCTGCGGAGATGGGGAGCGCGCGGGAGCGCGTCCCTCCGAGGAAGGGAACGAGCGCCAGCGACTCCTCTTTCGGCGGTTCCTTCGTGTCGTGAAAAACCACCGCGCCCGCGCTGAAGTAGGAACGCCCATCGCGCAATTTTGCGGACGTTTTGTTTTTGTCCTTCGGTCGGTCATCGAGCGGACGTGTGAGATCCTCGCGGGTGCCGAATTCCAAATAAGCCATCGACCCTTTGCGATAGGCGGTGTCGAGCCGCACCCAGCCGGGTTCGTCATCGTTCAGGACGGCTTTGGCGAAGATCGGATTCGAGGGGAGGGGATAGTTGTCCACGATCACGCGGACCATCGCGCCACCGCCGCCCGCGGCCCGCACGCTGATGCTATCGGACTCGATCTTAAAACGCGGCGAGGTCAGCAGACCGTTGTGTTTGGTGGAGAGCGACGCCGTGAAGGCTCCGGCGGGCGCGAGGCCTTCGAGCACTCGTTCGCCTTCCGTCTCGATCGCGAATTCACCCGCGCGCTGCGGCTTTTTCGGCAGTCCATTGCCATAGGGAAACCAGCGCGCGTAGTCGTCGCCCGCGAGATCCCACGCCGGTCGGAAGGTCTCGCGGTTGAAGCGTTGGGTGTCCGCGAGCTTTGCCCGAAGCGATTCCGCCAGCTTCTGCCAGGCGGCCGGAAAGTCCGCGTCGCTGACCTGACCGAGCTTGGCCCACAAATGCAACGGGCTCGTCGCATCGTCCGCCGCGGCTTTGAGCGCATCCGTCCAGGTGCCGTTTTGTGGGACAGCGGAATGCGCGCGCAGTGTTTCGATTTCGTCGAGCAGTTGCATTCGCTCGTCGCGCTGCGCGGGTGTCAGTGCCGTCAGGACTTGGGCGGGCGAAATCACCGGTCCCGGTCCGGCGCGGAATGAGGCGGCGATTTCCTCTGCGGTGAGCGCACGATCGTAGAGCCGCGCCTCATCGATCTCGCCAGCGAAGTAGCCGTTGCCCGCACCCTTGTGCCTCCAGCCGAGGAGCACCCGCGCCTCGTCGGGGCCGAAGGCGAGCGGTTCGCCTTTGGTGTACGACGCGCCATACGGAACGCCGTTGCGATAGACGGACATCGTCCCGTCGGCGCGGTAGGTGACGGCGACATGCACGAACTCCTGCGGTCCCGCCGTTTCCAGAGGACCGTCGGAAATCTGGCTGCGGATGAAATGGTTGCTCCCCGCGACCCAACGCTGCGCTTCCTTCTCCGCGTAAACGATCGAGTCGAAACCGTGCTTCTTCGTCGTTTCCACGGTCATCACGCCGCCGCCGCGCTGATGCAAATTTGCGGGCGCCACCCACGCTTCGAGTGTCTTTGAGGGCAAGGCGACCGGCAGTGGATCGGTGCGCAGGTGCGCGCCCTGACCATCCAGCCGTAGACGCCCGTTCTTAATTTCGGCATCGCCTTCGAGATGACCGTTCACGCGCCCCAGCGAGTCGCTGGCGTCTTTGTCAAAGCTCCACGCTGCGAAGGGTGCGGGCGCGGTG
>JBBQIZ010000162.1:0-10194 GCA_038325425.1 Chthoniobacterales bacterium | reverse complement strand
CTTTTCGCTTCGTCAGTTGCAAACCAGGAATCCGGTTTCTTCAGGAAATCGCGCGTTTCCGCGGCGGGCGCGGCCGACGCCAGCAGGAGGAGAAGCAGTGGCAGCGAAAGGCATCGGGGGAGCAAGCGAAGAAAAACCATGGGGAGGGAAGGGGGTGCTTGGAAGGCGATAGTTGGCTAAGGTGCCGGCGGAGATTGCGCGGCGGCTGGGGTGGGGCGCGGAATCGGTCTACGTGGCGCTGTCCCGAGCGCGGGCGCTGTTGCGCGAATGCGTGGCGCGCAAACTCGCGGAGGAGGCACTGTGAGCAGGGATGCGGCGCGACTGGAGCGGCTGCTCGATCGTTATCTCGAGGAGGCGTTGACCTCGGAGGAAAAAACCGAGCTGGAGCAGATGCTGCGGGCCGAGTCGGAGGCGCGGCGGACTTTCTGGCAACATGCGCGCTTGCACGCGCTGCTCCGCGAGTCGGGTGGCGAAAATCGCGGCCGCGAAATCGCGGCGGAGCCGGCGCGTTCGTGGTGGGTGGGATTTGCGGAGGTGCTGCAACTCGTGCGGCTCAATGCGGGCTGGGCGACCGCGGTTGCGGCGGTCGTCGTCGCGGTGCTGGGGATCTGGTTTGTGCGGGTGCAGACGGAGGCCACTTGCGATCGCCTGACGACCGGGGTGGCGGTACTCGCCCAGGCGATCGATCTCGAATGGGCGCCGGGAAGCGATGCCCATAGCGCGGGCGCGACGCTCTCACCGGGCTGGCTGCGGATCGCGGCGGGACTGGCGCAGATCGAGTTCAGCGACGGCGCGCGGGTGATCGTCGAAGGCCCGGCAGAGTTGCAGATCGTGTCGCGTTCGGAAGCGTTTTGCCGCGCGGGACGGCTCAGTGCGCAGGTGCCGCCGGCGGCGCGCGGCTTCAGGATTTCGTCGCCGCAAGTGACCGTCGTCGATCTCGGGACGGCGTTCGGATTGGAAGCGCGGGCGACTGATTCCGAGGTGCATGTTTTCGAGGGAAAAGTGGAGCTGACGACGGCCGGGAAAACCGCGAAGCGGGAACTGTCGGCGGGCGAAGCGCTCGGCGTGGATGCGGGCGGTGCGTGGCGCGTGGTGTCCGGCGGATCGGATCTTTTTCCGAGTGCCGATGCGCTGGAGCGCAAGGCGAGATCGGCCTGGGAGCGGCGCGAGAGCGAATGGCGCACGATGATGAACGCGCTGCGTACCGAGTCGTCGTTGCTGCTCCTCGCCGATTTCGACGCGGCTTCACCGTTTGAGCGTCGACTGCGCAACGCGGGCAGTGCCGCACCGCGCTCGAGCGATGGCGCGATCGTCGGGGCGCGCTGGGCGGAAGGCCGCTGGCCGGGCAAACGCGCGCTGGAATTCAAGGGCGTGGGCGACCGGGTGCGGATCGAGATTCCCGGCCTCCACGAGGCGATCACGCTGGCCGCGTGGGTGCGGGTGGACAGCCTCGATCACAACTTCAATTCGCTGTTGCTCGCCGACAGTTTCTCGGCCGGCAAAATCCACTGGCAGATCACCAGGAGCGGGCGCCTCCGGCTCGGCCTCGGCGGCTCGGGCGATTACGATTCGCCGCGGCTCTTTGCGCCGGAGCGGCTCGGGCAGTGGCTGCACCTCGCGGTGATCGTCGATACCGTGGCGGGGCGCATCCGGCACTACGTCGATGGCCAGGAAGTCGCGGCGTTCGATATGCGCAAAAAGGGGCCGCTGAGCTTCGGACCGGCGGAGATCGGCAACTGGAATCCCGGCGCGCGCAAGGACGGCACGCCGATCCGCAACTTCAACGGACGCATGGATGAAATGCTGGTCTTCCGCCGGGCGCTGAGGGCCTCGGAAATCCGCGGTCTGTCCCGCCACGGCCTCACCCCTCAGCTCGCCTTCCCATGAAATTCCGCGCCCGTTTTGTCGAACGGGCTCGCGCCCATCTTGTGCAACGGTCGTGCACCAACCCGCCGTGCGCGGCGCCGCGCTATTTCTTTTCCAGTAGGGGGAGGCTCTGCAGCCATTCTGCGCAGCGCTGCGGCCAGTCGTTGATCGGATTTTTGTCGCGGCGCATGCCGAAGCCGTGGCCACCCCGGGTGTAGATGTGCAGCTCGGCGGAGAGATTCAGCTTCTTGTATTCGAGATAAAGCATGGCGGCTTCGATGGGGTTCGATTTGTCGTCGTGGGCGACGACGAAGAACGCGGGCGGGGCGTCGGCCGGCACGCTGAAGCCGGCGCGGAACTTCGTCTTGTCGGCGGGATCGAGGAAGCCGCCGCCATAGACGAAGACGAGGAAGTCCGGGCCGCGGGAATTGTCGATCGCCGGGACCTGCGGATAAGTGCGCGGGGTGCGGTCCCACGCGGCGTGGCCGGCGAGATTGGCGCCGGCGGAGAAGCCGAGGAGGCCGACGCGCTGCGGATCGATGCTCCACTCACGGGCATTGTGCCGCACGATCCCGAGCGCGCGCTGGGCGTCTTCGACTGGCAACTTGTAAGGCGCGGTGTCGTCGCGCGTGGGCGTGCGGTATTTCAGCAGCACCGCGGCGACGCCGATGGAATTCAGCCACTCGCAGACTTGCGTGCCCTCGAACGAATAGGACAGGAACATGAACCCTCCGCCCGGCGCGACGACGACCGCGGCGCCGCTCGGCTTTTCTGGGAGATAGACGGTGATCGTCGGGTCGGTGATGTCGCTCAGGCGCGTCGGCGTGGTGCCGCCATAGGACTTGATGAGCTTCTCTGTCGCCTCGGACTTCGCGGGCATCGCGCTCGGCGGGCCATCGGGCCAAAGCTGCAGCGTGATCGGCGCCAACGCGGCGAGAAGCGTGGCGGGAATGAGCAGGGCGAGAGCGAGGAGTAGTTTCATGACAACGACGGCCCGGCGTTACGGCATCTGGCGGAGTTCGCCGAGCATCTCGAGCAGGTTGTTGGCGATGATCACCGAGGCGTCTTCCTGCACGACGTTCGTGCCGAGCCAGGTCTCGTAGCCGCCGAGCTTGTGCTGCTCGGGCGTGGGTAGGTAGCCGTGGCGGCCATTGGCGAGGCCGATGACCATGGTCTGCGGAAACGGGCTGCGCTTTTTCAAATCAAGGCCGGTTTCAACGAACGTCTCGAACGGAATGCCGCACACCGCGAAGTCGCCGATGCGCGCGGCTTGGATGATGACGGTGATCGTGTCTTCAGGTCGCTCGGCGGCGGCGACCATGTTGCGCGCGTAGTTCTGCGCGAGGCGCGGTTGCTTCTCGATGGCGTCTTTGTCTTTCACGGCGGCGATCGCTTTCGCCTCGGCGACCTGCTCCTCGGTCGGACGGCGATACTTGAGCGCGATCTTCCGCTCGATCATGCCGAGGCGCACATCGCCGCGGTGCTTTTCGATTTTGCGATGGGCGAACCACGCGGTGTCGGCGGCTTTCTGGGCGACGATGCGGCATTGTTCGAACGGCGCGCGCGGTGGGCGGGTGACGCCGAAGGGGATGTTATTGATGTCGCCGGAGGTGCCGTTGGACATCATGGCGACGAAGGCTTCATCACCGCGCAGCCGCGAAGGCATGAGGCGCGCGAACTCGCCGAAGTAGTCGGCGGAAATTTGTCCGGAAGGACTGCCGCCGACGTAGTGCAGCGAATAGTTGGCGAGGAGCGCGATGGGTTTCCGCTTTGCGTCCTGCAGCGAGAGGATGGTGATGTCGGGATCGGTCGGGCCGGCGGGACGATCGAGCGTGGCGGGATCGGTGCCGGGATTCATCTTCACCTGGTCGAGCTTGCCGTAGGGATTGAGCGGCATTTTGCCCGTCTTGAGATACCAGCGGCGGTTGAAGACCTCGTCGGGCAGCGGATGCGCGGCGGCGCCGAAAGCCGCGGGCTGCAGGGCGGCGTGGGCGCGGATGATGGCGTCGGCGAGGCCATCGACGAAGAGCTTGTGATACGCGACTACGGGCGCGGGCAGACCTTCACGATTGCTCAGCGGTGCCGCGGTGTGGCTGTGCGTGGAGCTGACGAGCATCTTGTCCTTCGGGATGCCGGTCTTTTGCGAAGCGATCTCCTTCGCTTCATCCAGAATGTCCGGCCCCGCGCCGAGGCTATCGACGACGGCGAGGACGAGCTGCGTCGCGCCGTCATCGAGCACGATGGCGCTGGCGTGGAGCGGATCGTGCGCGCTCGTCGCGGGATTCGGGCTGAAGCCGCCGGGCATATTCAGCGGGAACTCCTTCGGCGTGATGTCAGTTGCGGCGGCGCCGGCGCGCAAGGCGGGTGCTTTGTCGGCGGCGTAGAGTGCGCCAAAAAAGAGGCCGATGGAGCTAAGGAGGATGAGGGCGGGTTTCATAGTGGGGTGGGGGTAACGGGACGCGGGTGTCGCACGAGAATGAACGGTCTGCCGGCGAAAACTTAGGCGGTGCCATGCCGCTCACTTACTTGAGCGCTTCGGCAACGAACTCGAACAGGGTCTTGGACGCGGGATCGTCGGGCAGGCCGAGGTTGGCGTTGATCCGCGTGTGATTGGTTTCCTTCGCCGCGAAGATCTTCGCACGCACGCCCGCCTCCTTCAGCACCGCGCCGAGGCGCTGGGCCTGCGCGGTGTTATCGGGATGGTCGGCGACGTGGAGGATCAGAAAGGGCGGGATTCCTTTGTCCTTCGCGACGTGGGTCACGGCGGAGAAGTCTTTGTGCTTCGCCGGGTCGTTGCCGAATTTTTCACGATGGCCAAACTTCGCCTGCGGCTGGCCGTGGACGCGGCGGCGCGTCTCGGCGGTCTCGATGATCGCGGGCACGTCGTAGGTGTCGCCATCGACCGGCACACAGCCGAGGAGCACGGAAAACGGCACGCCTTCGGCCTTCAAATAGCGATCGTCCGTGCAGAGCAGCGCGGCGAGCTGCGCGCCCGACGAATGACCCATGACAAAGATGCGCTGCGGATCGCCGCCGTGCTCGGCAATGTGTTGGTGTACCCAGCCGAGCGACTGCGCGACATCGCGAATGACCGCGTCCATTTCCACCTGAGGCAGGAGGCGGTGGTTGGTGGAGACGAAGATGAATCCCTTTTCCACAAAGACCTGCGGCTTGAGTTGCACGTTCGTCTTGTCGCCGGTCTGCCAGCCGCCGCCATGGATCCAGAAGACCACGGGCAGGCCCTGGGCCGCGCTGGGCGCATGGATGTCGAGGACTTGCCGCTCGTGTGCGGGTGCGGCGTAGGGGATGGTGCGTTTCACATTGGCGGCCAGCGCGGAAGACGCGATGGCGAGGCTGGTCAGAAGGAGGGAGATCTTCACGGATGGAGGGCGAGTTCGAGTGAGTTTGGTCTTAAGGCGTGAGCTTGGCGGCTTTTTCCTGGGCGACGCTGCGCAGACGCGCGTCGCCGGACGTGTCGGCGATGATGGATCGATACGCGGCCAGCGCCTCGGCTTTGCGCCCCGCGGCGCTTTGGGTATCCCCGACCGAAAGCAGCAACGAGTCCCGCCAGACTCCCTTCATTTTGGCGATATCCGCCCGGTGCAAATTCGCCAGCGCTTCATCGAATTGTCCGCGCTTGGTCAGGATCCGCGCGATGCCTAGGAGCGCGTAGAATTCGTCCGATCCGGCGATCTGTTTCCGATCGGCGATCATCGCCTGATAGGCCTCCAGAGCAGCCGGTTCGTCCTGGAGATTGTTTTCGCGGTTTTGGGCCAGGGTGAGCTGGATGGAGTCGCGCATCCGCGCGTCGCTGGTCCAGGACAGAGCATTCGCGAGATCGCCTTCGGCTTCCTTGCCTGCCTTGGTCAGGTAGTAGGCGCGTCCGCGTTCATAGAAGCCGTCGCCACGTTTCCAGAAGGGCCACTTCCCGAGATCCTCGCGCGCGAATTCTGCGACGGTCTGCGGGGCTTTGCCCTGGTCGCTGAGCGTTCGCATCTGCACGGTTTTTCGCACGGCTTCGATGGGAATCTGCGAGGCGAGTTCAGCGCTACGGCTTTTGCGGGCGGCCATCTCCAGCGCGTAGGATTTCTGCAAGTCGGTCGCTTTCCCGCTGGCCGCTTTGGCGAAGTCGCCGAGGCGGATGGCGTTCAGGAAATCGTCGTCCGGTTCGGCGGCGTCGAACTGGAAGCTGTTGCCCGCGTAGAAGTGCGCGAACTTCATGACTTGGTGGAAGTTGTCCGCGCCGGTTGGTGAAAATGCGCTGTGTTCCTGCCCGTCTTCGCGGATGCGCTGGCGGCAGAGATTGATGTGCCACGGCAGGCTCTTCGTGGGCTTGCGCCCGATGACTTGGTGGAGCGGATCGTTTTCGTCCTGCGTGATCGGGATGCGCATCTCGACGATCCAGTGATCGTCGGCGATGTGCGTGGCAACCTCGGCTTGCGAGTCCCAGCTAAACCACGCACTCCGTCCGGCGCTGCGATCGAGATCGGCGACCGCGCCGCTCGGGCTCACGGCGATCTGGTAGTAAGAACGCGCGTCGGTTTCGAGCAGCACCTCAACGCAGTCGCCATACCAGAGTGCGCTGTCGTCCTTCTTCGTGCTGCCGATGTTGGGCTTTTCGCCGGGGCGCTCGTCGCAGCGGAAGGCGAGGTAGAGATCGTTGCCGAGCCACGTGCTTTTCACCGTGGTGCCAAACGTGGGACCGCGACCTGTCTGCATCTCGCGCAGGCGGCACGTCGCCGAGGGGAATGCCTTCACCCACGCTTCGTCGTCGAGCTTTCCATCGATCACGATCTTCTCGCGCGGCTCGCCGACGAGTCGCAGCACCGGCACCGGGCCGCGCATCTTGCCGAGTTGATCGCTCTTGCTGCGCAGGCCTTTGAGAAAGCCATCGATCAGCGCGAGGCGCCGGCCGTGGATCGACGTGGGCTCGGCTTTCGGCTGCGCCCTGTCGAAGAGGGCGAGCGCCTTGTCGGCTTTCGCTTTGTCCTTCTCCATGTCCTGCCAATTCGCTTCGCAGTAGTCGAAGAAGGCGTTCATCTCGGCCTCGGCGGGGCCGTAGAAAAGGCGCACGTATTCGCGGAACATCGCGTCCACGTCCTGCTCTTTCCCGCCCCAATACATGCGCTGGGTGAAGTAGATGAGAAAGTGGTTGTAGCCCATCCCGATCTTCTCGAAGTCCTGCCGCACGCTGAGCCAGATGTCCTCGCCGGCGAAGCGGCCTTTCAGCGCATTGATGCTCGTGCCGAAGCTGTGCGGCGTGAAGGCGGGCAGATACCAGCCGCGATCGGTGAAGGGATAGTTTTCGAAATTGATGAGCGGGTTGCTGGTCTTTGCCTGCCAGCCTTCGCGCAACTGCCGCATCTCCTCCTGCTGCTCGGGCCGATTGTTCACCGGGCGGCGTGCGCCGACGATGCTGACGAGGACGTTGGGCTCGAGTTTGCCGATCTTGAGCGGCGGCAGCGTGTAAACGCCGTAGGCGCAGTTGAGGACGAACTTGTCGGGATGCGTCTTGCGCACTTCCCGGGCGACGCGGTTGACGAAGTCCCAGACGTAGTCGGATAAGAGGCCGCGCTGATCGCGCTCGGGCGAATCTTTTCCCGCGCACAGCGGGCACTGGCAGATGGCGGTGTAACCATCGGGCGGCATGACGGAGACGGCGTCGAATTTGAAATGATCGAACTGCGCGCGGACGTTCCGTACGGTGTGCTGAAACAGTTCCTCGTTCGAGTAGCAGAGCTGGTTGAGGCGCTGGTTGGGCTGGGTCTGTCGCTTGCCGCCGTAGAGCGCAAACCAGTCCGGATACTTCGCGAAGATTTCGTCGCGATGCGTCATCTCGTCCATGCCGTGCGCGCATTGCAGTTCGTAGGGATCGCGCAGACCGAGGCGCATGGCCCATTTCGCGAGCGCGTCGCCGTGGACCGCGAAGCGGAGATTCACGCGGCGGACCGGGAAATCGGGGCGCACGGTTTCGTCGATCTGCGGCAGGGCGATCGTCTTCAGGCTCGGCAGGACTTCGCCCAAGTCGCCCGGCGCATACCAGCGCACGCCGAGCTTTTGTAGGAAGCCGCACACGGCATTGAAGGAACCGCGCTCGTCGAAGGACCACATCTCGATCGGGGCGAGCTTCGCGCCGGCTTGGCGCAGGGTGTCGGGAAGGCCGGTGTGGCCGGGAACGGTGAAGCGGTTCTTGTAGAGCAGCGCGTTGGGCACGCCCCAGAGTTCGCCGGTGATCGCATCCCACTCGCGCTGGAGTTTGCCGCTGGCGATCTCGGCGTTGTTTTTTGCCCAAGGCGCGATCGGCGCGAACTCCGTGTCTTCGCCGAGCAGCGCGAGCCAGTCCGCGCCGGAGACGAGGCGATACGCGCCGTCTTTCAGTCCATCCGTCGAGAGCTTGAGGGCGTCGGTGTGGACGCTCCGGCCGACGAAGATCTTCGCCGCCGGTCCGCTCGGTTTTGTGACGATGGGAAGGTGCGCGCCGGAAATCTTGGCGACGTAGTCCTGCAATTCCTGCGCGGCGAGCCGGGTCGAGCGCAGCGGCTTTTCCGCGATGACGATCTCCGCGCGCGGCTGGCCGTTTTCGACGAGGACAGCGGCGTGGGTGATCGAGTGCAGCGCGACGCCGAGGACAAGGATGAGGAGAGAGCTGGGGGATTTCATGATGAGTGGGGTGACTGCTGCGGCGCTATTTCGGCGCGGTCGGCGCTTTCAGCCGGTCGATGAGATAGTCCTGCACCGTCGCGTGCTGCACGTCGGGCGCGCCGGGATAGACGAGTTCACAAGGGACGCCCGCGGCTTTGCAGTGCTCCTGCAGTTTCACCCCGAAGTTCGAGGTGTGCGTGGGGTCCTTCTCATCCTTCCCGAGCGCGGGCGGCGTGCTGTAGTAGAGATAGATCGCCGGGTCGTCGGAGGTGACCAGCGCGTAGGGCGAATACTCCGCGATCCACGGCAGGATGGTGGCGCGTTTGGCGAGGAATTCGTCGAACTGCGAGAGCTTCTGCGTGGCGTCGCCGGCGAAGCCGAAGGCGTGTCCGCCGTAGCGGCTGTTCGGCGTCCATTCCTTCATCTGCTGCGGGTCGAGCGTGGTCTGCGCACCGTTCACGGCGGCGCACCACAGGCGCGTGGATTCGCGGGCGATGGGGTCGCTGGCGTTCGCATCCGCCAGGTCGGGATGAAAGGCGAGCCAGAGCGACGAACACGCGCCCGCCGAACCGCCGCTCGCGCCGATGCGCGTTTTATCGATGTTCCAGTCAGCGGCTTTGCTGCGGACGAACTGCAGCGCACGCGCGGCGTCGTGCAGCGGGCCTTTGACCGGCGGCACCACGCCATCCGCAGTGGCTTCGTTGATGAAGCGGTATTCGACCGACGCGACGGAGATGCCTTGTTTCAGCATCTCGGGCAGCATCCCGGTAAGCCCGCTCAGCCGTCCGCCGCCCTGCCAACCGCCACCGTGGATGAAGAGCAACAGCGGCGTGGGTTTGTCGGACGCGGCTTTCCAGAAATGGATGATCTGTTTCGGGTGCGGGCCGTAGGCGACATCGTATTCCGTGGGATTGGGCAGAGGAGCGGAGCGGGCGAGTTCCCTCTTCGCTTCGTCGGCGCCGATCTCGCGCAGGAAGATATTGCGCCAGCGGATTTCGCCGCCGTGCGTCTGGAGCATGATCGGGCCTTTTGCGGGCAGCGGCTGGGTTTTGTCCCAGAAGTTTTCCATCACCGCGCCATCGACGACCACGCGCGTATTGAGTGTGACCCACGTCCGTGCGCCGATCTGGCGGATGCGCAGGGTGTTCCATTGGCCGAAGGGTTTGTCCGCGACCATGAGCGGGTCGCGGCCGAGCGTCTTCGGCGGGTTGTTGAAAAGACCGCCTGAACCCTGGTGAGGTTTGCGATCGGGCTTCTTCGGATCGAAGGCCTGATTGATGTCCCAGATCTGCACCTGCGGATTGCCGCGCAAGTAGATGCCGCTGTCCGCTTTCGCCACGGTCTTGTAGTCGACCATCAGCTCGATGTCACCGAACTCCGCGTCGGTCGTGGCGTATGGGCCGGTGCCGTCATTCACGAGCTCGCCATTCTCCACGCGCCAATGCTGCGCAAATTCCTCGCGCATCTTTTGCAAAGCGGCATCGCGTTTCCCTCCCTCGAGTTTCACGACCGAATGCGGATTCAAGCCGTGCCACCCGCTGAGATCCTCGCCGTTGAAGATCGCGCGGAAGCCTTCGGGCGGAGCCGGGTCTGCGGCCTGCAGGCTGGCCAGCGGGAGCAACGCGAAGAGTGCGCAGAGCAGGAGCTTTGGGAGAACGGAGATTTTCATGGATTCGAAAACGAGGA
>JBBQIZ010000161.1:0-10257 GCA_038325425.1 Chthoniobacterales bacterium | reverse complement strand
CGCCGCGGCATCGAGGACGGTGAATCGGTCGTGCCGTTGATTCTGCTTTCGAGATTCCTCCACCGCCACCCATCGCACCACTCCGAGCAGCCACGTTTTGAAGCTGGAGCGCTCCCCGAATTTGGCCCGTCCGCTGAGGATTCGCACATAAGCCGACTGCAAAATATCCGCCGCCTCCGGCCCGCCATCGCAGCAGATGCGCGCCCATTGAAAGGCGTCCGCGTGATGACTCGCGAGGCGGTCTTCCAGAGGATGGTCGGGGCTTTCATCGGGCATCTGGGGAATGAGTGCGTCCAACGCCGCGAATATATGACACGCCGCCGAAGAAATTTCGCGCCCGCCGAAGAGTCGCCGGACTACGCGTCGATCGAATACGAACGCAGCGCCGCCGCACAGACTTCTGGCGACGACGGATTCACATACATCCCGGTGCCGAGTTCGAAGCCGGCGGAGCGGTTCACGCGCGGCACGATCGAGATGTACCAATGAAAATGCGCGGCGTCCTTTTCCGTCGGACTGAGAGAGCGGATGATGAGATTGAACGCGGGATTGCCCAGCAGCCCGTGAATCTTCGCGAGAATCGTGTGCAGGATTTCCGCCAATTCCGGGAGGGCCTCGTCGGGGAGTTCAGAAAAACTGGCCGCGTGGACTTTCGGGAAGATCCACAGGTGGTAGGGCGACAGCGCCGCATACGGGATGTAGGCGATGAATTTCGCGTTCTCGGCGATGACCTGGCTCGTCTGCTCCTCCGCGATCGCGCTGCACACCAGACACTGCCCGGTCTCGGCCAGGAAACGGCGCGCCCGCTCGAGCCGATCCACGACCTGCCCTGGCACGATCGGGATGCCGACGATTTGCGAATGCGCGTGCTGCTGCGAAGCCCCGGCATCCGCGCCGTGGTTCTTAAAGAGGATGACATGCCGGATGCGCGGGTCGGCGTAAAAGGCGCGAAAGCGATTCCGATAAGCCGCAAGGATCCGCTCGACTTGGCTGACGGGAAAAAGCGCCATCGTCAGATGGTGCTGCGGCGTTTCGAGGAGCACTTCGTGCAGCCCCACGCCGTTCACGGTTTCGTCGTTTTTCCCGGCGCAATTCGGCGAAGCGACCTCCCCCGTCGCAGAAAGCACCGAAAATTTGTTCACGACAGAACGGATCAGCCAGCCGCCGTCCGGACCGTCGCAGCGATACCGTTCACCGTCCCCGGCGTTTTCATTCCCGGGACAAAACGGACATCCCGGGTCGTACGCGGGAAGCACCGGCAGTGGCGCCGCAGACGCGAGATTGCCGCCGCGTTTCGCCCGCTCGGGCGCGATGATCACCCATTCGCCGGTGAGCCGGTTGTGACGAATCTCAGACATGAGAGCATGGCCGCGTATTTTTACCGGCGGCTCGGGGATCGGAGGGCATGCGCGCAGGCTACACCCACGCCCCGCCAAGCGACGAGGAAGAGATGGCCGATCCCGGTAAAGGCTCGGAAAAGTGGCGGCTGAGGAATTGAACCTCACCCGGTTTATTGCCGGGTTCCGCAGGATTGCACTGCTGCCGCCGAGGGTCTCAGGCTCGCTACTTTGCCGGCACCGCGGACGCGGCCTTGCGTTCGGCCGCCTTGGTCCGGGCCGCATCCACGTCCGCGGTGCGGGCCCGCACCGCCGCCAACACTCCCTGATATTTCTTCGCGGTCTTCTTGGCCACGCCCTGGCTGACGAGATTTTGCAGCTTCTCGTAAAGGCGCAGGCGCAGCATCTCCTCACCTCCGCTCGTCGCATTCCGCGCCTGCAACTTCGCGTAAACTTCGAGAAACAACTCATTGAACTCAAAGGTGCGTTTGCTGGTCAGCGCCGCGAGGAGTTCCTCGGAAACGAGGTCCGGGCGATAGTTAGGAGAGAATCTTTGTTTGGTCATGGCGTGTTGCCGGGTGGCGATGACGGCCGGAGCGGGGACGCTCCGCTGATTGGTTAAGGCCGTTAACGATCTGACACACCTCGCGCCAAAACATTCAAAATTGGCCGCGGGAAAATTACTGCGGGTCAAGGGACCGGTCTCGCCGGGTCCAACCACCGGACGAAAACGCGCGGCCCAACGGGTTATTGATATTCGACCAGCCGATAGAAAACCCGCGGACGCAAGGCCATCGGATCGGTGAATTCGAGGAGGCTACCCGACCCATCCAGCGGGTCGCCGATGGTCGTCCAGTCGTCGATCGCCAGCGTGGTGCTGCTCTGCACATCGTAGATCAAATCGGACCGGCCGGTGAAGGTGAGTTTGATGGAGGAGCCCTGTCTGGCGATGGAGAGCCGGGGCGGGAGGATCGCCGTGAACCGGACGATGAAGGTCGGACTGGCCGTAAAATTCGCCGTGCTATCCACCGCGCGAAAGGTCACGTCATAGACCCCGGCCTGACTCATGGAAAACGTCCGCCCGTGGATGTGGCCCTGCCCGGTGCCATCTTCGCTGGCCATGATCGAAGGCTGATCCGCACCGGCTGCGGTCCAGCCTGTGGGTCGGGTCCACGTCGGGGTGGAGGCTCCGACGTCCCAGAAAGAAAACGTCGCGCCCGCAGGGCCGCTCACCGCGACCAACTCCACGCGGATGTAAGCGGGGCTTGGCACCTCCAGCACATTGCCTTCGATGCTGAAGGTGAGTTCGCTGGCAAAAGTGCCGCCGGGAAACGCATAAAGATAGAAGCTGGGGGCTTCACCGAGCGGGAAGTAGGTGGCGAGCTGGCTGGTGTTTCCGTCGAAGGCCAGGCGACGGGGAGTTCCGGGATCGATCCCGATTTCGATGTGGTCGTGCGCCCGCGCGGTCAAAAGGGCAACGTTGCAAACGAGGAGACTGAGGAGGAGTTTTTTCATGGTTTCAAGAAGGTGCTGTCGGTGAGGTCGAGCCGTTGTTTGATCTCGACCGGGCTCAGGCTTTCGATGTGGCCATCGACGAACAGATAGTTGGCGCCCTGGCCGTGGCGCTCCACGGCGACCGAGGATTTGAATCGGTTGAACGTGATGCGATGGCGCGCTCCGGCGAAATGGAAGTGCTCGGAGGTGTAGGAGTCGGCGGATTCGGCCACGGCGAGCGTGGAGGCCGGGGTCCGGCAACGCGCCGATGGAATGCCTGTCCCATCGGTCTCCACGAGCAGGTCATTCCAGCCATAGGTCACGTTGGCGCGCGAAACTTCATTGGCCGGGCAACGCCCGATGAAATCGGAACCGAGGTAGATAGACAAGGTATTGACCCACGCCAGCGAGGTGCCGTCGTCCGCCCGGGCGTGGGAGGTATCCGGCATCCGCCCGTCGTTGTCGTTCACATACGCCCGGATGGCGACGCCGACCTGGCGCAGCGAGTTCAGGCACTTGGTCGCCTTGCTCTTCTTCATCGCAGAACTCGCGACGGAAAGGCCCAGGACCGCGAGGACTCCGATGATCGCAACGACGACCAGCAATTCAAGCAGTGTGAATCCGGCGGTGCTCACGCGGTTTTGGGATTTCGTTTTCATACGGGGCCCGTCGCCCCGGCCCCTGAGCGGGGCTGGGGTTTCGGGAGTGGGTCAGGGTTGGCGGCGACGGTGAGTCAGGGCGAGCCCCGTAAGGCCGAGCCCGAGCAGCACCGCGGAAGTCGGCTCCGGCGCGGCGACGATCACATCCACCCCGTACGTTTTGAAGGTCGCACCGGTGGGATCGGTGTTCTGCGCGAGGTAATTCGCCCCGCCGACCGCGAGGAAATATTCTCCCGGTGCCAAATCGACGAACTTCGCCGTCACCACGCCGTCGGCCGGACCGTCCCCGTTGATCCCGCTGGTGCTGCCGTAATTCGCCGCCGTCCCATCGGCAGCATGACCGATCAGCATGCTGAAGTGCATCTCCGTCCCGGCATCGTTGTGGATTTTCCAAGGGTCGAGCGCCCGGAAAGCGCCCTCTTTTCCGGAACCGCCCAAACCCCGTCCGTCGTGCACGCCGTTGCCGTTCGTGTCGCTGAACGCGTCGCCCGGCTGCCAGATGCCATCGCCGTCCGTATCCGTGAACTGCTCGCCGACATCCCAAGTCGAATTGGAGTTCGCATCCACGAAGGCATCGCCGACTTCGTAGCCCCCGTCGCCGTTCGTGTTGACGAACGTTTCACCAATCGCCGACGCGCCGTGGAGCCCGGTGAGGTAATTGGTCGTGGGCGTCGATCCGTCGTGCGTGGACGCGACGAACGCGCTTGCGAGCGTGAAGAGCGAAAAGGCCGGCAGCAGGGTGTCGAATGCCCCGGTTTGGCCGGGATCGTTGCGGCGCAGGATGCTGATGTCCACTGTCTGGGTGCTGGCCAGGGTGAACTTGTAGAACCGCAACCGGTGCGAGTCGCCCCCGTTTTCGTCGGTTCCGTCCGCCCAGCCGTAGCTGCTGGAGACGGTCTGATTCACGATGGCGAAGGCGGTGCCGTCGATCGGAGTGTCATTGTTGAAGATGCGGCCACCGAGACCGATGTGGGCGGAGGCGCTGGAGAGGCCCGACAAGAGGCCCGCGGTGACGGCGAGGAAGAGAGACTGACGGAATTTCATGATGTTGATCGCGAAGGATTTACGGAATCGAGTTTGGGTAATTTTTGGGAGAGAGGCGCATCCGGGCAGGAATGACCAAACCGGACAAGATGCGGGTGGCAGAAATCTCAGGTTCGGCACCCGGCTGGCGGGCGGGACGGAGCGCGCCCGGAAAAAAGGGCACGAGGAGACTCTACGAGTGCGCGCGAATGCGCGGAATACGAGCGCCGGAGGGCGGATGCCTCAGACCGTTCGAGGCGGGGGAGTCAGCGGAGAAGAGTCCACTTCGCGCGGCTGCGGCGCGACCGAAAAGAAAACACCTGGGGCTTCCGACCGCGGCGGGAGCTGCACGGTGGGAGCAAGCACGGCGTCGAGTTTGACGATTGTCGCGGCACCTTCCTGCTGCTTCTCCTGCTCACGGCCCTCGGTCACCGTATGACAGAGGGAACAGGGATGCGCGCCGTCGAAAGTCTTGGTCACCGCGACCGTGAGCGACTCACTTTGCGCGTAATCGACCAGCATCGTTCCCCACGCCACCGTCTGCAGCACGGCCCAGTGTCCGCCGAGGATTTGCACGGCGGCGAGCAAGACGAAAAATCTGGTCAGGGAGCGCAACAAGCGACGCTGGGGTAGCGGCGAAACCGGCGGCTGACAAGGGAATTTTTCCGGTTCAATCGGCGGCTGCGGATGTTCTGCACGGTCAAAACGGGCCGATACGTCCGTCTCCAGAAGTTAAGCCGATAAGGCAGCAACCGTCTGTGCCGCGGCGACATCGGACCGCCACCGGTGACCCACCGCCCAACATTCCCCGCTTCATAAAGCTGTCCAAACCGAGAAAGCGCGTTCCGATGATTCCCCTCTCCTTCCGCCGACATGCCGCGAGCTTCAGCGCGGCTGCCCTCTGCGCACTCACGACCGCCTGCGCGCCGCGCTCCGAGTTCCGCACCGCGCTTCCGGCCACGGCACCGGTGCGAAGCGCGGAGTTTGAACAGGCGATCGGTTCGCTGCTCAGCTTCGGCTTCGTCCGCGGGAACCGCCTCGAGACGCTGGAAAATGGAGACCGGATTTTCCCGGCGATGCTGGCGGCGATCCGCGGCGCTCAACGCTCGATCAATTTCGAGACATTCGTTTTCTATCACGGAGAGATTCCGGAATTCTTCGTCGCCGCGCTCGAGGAACGGGCGCGCGCGGGCGTGAAGGTGAACGTGATCATCGACGCCGTCGGCGGCTCGAAGTCGCGCCGCTATCACGGCCGACTGAAGGACGCCGGGGTGAAGCTGGCCATTTATCATCCACTGCTCTGGCCCGACTTGCGCCGCGCGAACAATCGTTCGCATCGCAAGCTGCTCATCGTCGATGGGCGCGTCGGTTTCATCGGCGGCGTGGGGATCGGCCAGGAATGGGCGGGCGATGCGCGTTCGCCAGAGGAATGGCGCGAACTGCACTATCGCGTGACCGGCCCGGTGGTCGCGCAGTTGCAGGGCGCGTTTCATGAAAACTGGCGCAAGACCGGCGGCGATGTGTTGCTCGGGCGCGACTATTTTCCCGCGCTGGCGCCCGCCGGGACGGCCGCCGCGAGCGTGGTCTTCAGCTCGCCGCGGCACGCCCGGACCCAGATCGAGCTGCTGTATCACATCGTCTTCGCGTCGGTGCGGCGCTCGCTCGACATCACCAATGCCTATTTCCTGCCGGACGATGCCATGGTGGAAGCGATCTGCGCGGCCGCGCGGCGCGGCGTGCGGGTGCGCATCCTGATGCCCGGCGAAGAAACCGATCAACCGGCGATCCGGCGCGGCTCGCGCAAACGCTGGGCGGAACTGATGGCCGCAGGCGTGGAGCTCTACGAATTCCAGCCGACGATGATCCACGCCAAACTGCTTGTCGCCGATGGTCGTTTTGTGACGCTGGGCTCCTCGAATTTCGACCCGCGGTCGCTGCTCCTCAACGACGAGGCCAATCTCAACGTGCTCGATGCCGCCTTCGCCGCCGAGCAGACGCGCATCTTCGAGCGCGACCTGCGGCGTTCGCGAAAGGTCACCGCCGAGGATGCCGGCCTGAAAGTCTCCGAATTGCCGGTGCAAGTCGTCCAGACTCCGCTGGAGCCGCAGCTCTAAAACCGATACGTCGCACGGACCCGGAAAGTGCGCGGCTCGGTCGGGTGGAGATGGATGTCGTCGTAGCCTTCCGCGCGTTCGCCTGCGAGGCGTGAGGTGTAGAAGTATTCGATGTCGTTGTCCTCGCGGTCGAAGAGGTTCAGGCATTCGAGCGCCACCTCCCAGTGCTTCTGCCGCCAGCCGACCTGGCCGTTGACGAGGAAGGACTGTTTGCCCTGCACCGAGTTGTCTTCGATCAGCGGACGCTTGTCGAAAGCGCGCGCGCGCAGGCTGCCGAACGGACCGGTTTCTTGGCCGAGCGTCACCCCGCCGCTGAACATCCACGGCACACTGCTCGGGATGTAATCGTCTTCCACGTCCTGGAAACGCGCGTGCGTCGCGGCGAATTCCGCATCGAAGGTGAACCACTCGACCGGCCGCCAATACGCAGCGACTTCCACTCCGTAACGGCGGGACGAAGCGCCGGGTTCGTTCGTGCCGGCGTCGCCGACATAGACCAGTTCGCTGTCGCTATCGAGCCACCAGAACGCGGCGGTGAGCGTAACCGTCGGGATGATCTGCGTGCGCACGCCAATCTCCGCGCCGAAGGTGCGGACGAGCGGATCGACCGGATCCACGCGATCGCCGCTGAGCGGATCAATCGTGGTGTTCACTCCGCGCGCGTCGTTCGAATGAAAGCCGGTGCCGGCATTGAGGTAAAACTCGGTCTTCGCCCACGGACCAAGCACCACATTGAGTTTCGGGCTGATCAAGCCCGCGGTGTCGTCGCCGCTGTTGCGCGCATCGTTACTCTCGGTGTCGAACCAAAACCCATCCGCGCGCACGCCGACGGTCGTGCGCAGCCACGGCGTCCATTTCGTCGTCGCCTCGGCGAAGAGGCCGATGCTGCCTTCATACACCTTGTCCTCGCGGACGGTGAGGAAACGGTCGCGCTGCGAGGTGCGGTAGAGCCCGATCGGGTCGATGAAATCATGCCGCGTCTGCACCCCGAGCACGAACGACGACGGCGCGTTGAAGAGCTGGCGATTGTTCCATTCGCGCGCCACTTCACCGCCGAAGACCCAGCGCTCCTCCGCCTGCTCGAACTGATCGCCCTGGTCCGGAAAATCGAGCGCGTAGGTGAAGTTCGAGTAGAGATCGAGATCGTAGTAAAAGCCGTAAACGTTCCCGCGCCACACATCGTCGCCGCCCCGCTCGATCGCGGGCGCTTCGATCGCGGATTTGCCTGCGGTCTTGCCGGGCGTGACGGGCAGCGGCGCACCGTCGAGCGTGCGCCGGAAATTGAGTTGCAGGCTGTAGCGCTGACTTTCGCCACCGGTCGTCGGATCGACAAAGCCGAACCGCGGAACTCGCCCATCGCGAACCGCCCGCCGCGGGATCTGATCACTCGACTGCCAGTCCGCGTGATAGCCCATGAAAGTGACCGCGACATGATTGTCGGCGTCGCCGTGGAAATATCGTGCCAGCCCGTTCCAGCGGCTGAACTCATCCGGCCGCACCCACGGGCCGTCGTAGTAGTTGTATTCCAGCGCGAGCGTAAGTTTGCCCTTCTCGGCGACGCGGAAAGTTTCCGCCAGCAGGCCGCGCCAGTAATCGTTTTCGCCCCAAGTCAGGCTGGCGATGCCATGCGGCAGCTCGTTAAAGAGCCGGAAATCCGCGCTGCCCGCGCTGGAAAGATCGCCGTTCTTCGCGGCGTACACGCCCTTCGTATAGTCGAGTCGCTCGACGAGTTCCGGGATGAGAATATTGAGATCGGCGTAACCCTGGCCGTGCGCGTGGGTGCGCATGTTCACCGGCATGCCCTCGATCGAAATGGCGAAGTCGGTGCCGTGATCGAGATTGAAGCCGCGCAGAAAATACTGGTTCGCTTTCCCACCGCCGGCGTGCTGCGTGAGGATCAGTCCGGGCACCGTCTCGAGAATCTCGCCGCGCCGGAGATAAGGCCGGGCCTGGATCTCCGCGGCACTCGCGACGCCCGTGGTCGCGGAGTCCGCCACGCCGAGCAAGTCAGCGGCTTTGCCCGCGACGGTCACGGTTTCCATGGTGAAAGGCTCCTGCGCGGCGGCGGGCAGAAGAAGGGCGATGCTGCCGGCGAGCGCGGCGCAAGTGATACGCATTCGGGCGTGGTTCATGGTCTCGGATGGAGGCTGGAACGGGGCGGCCCAAAAAAAAAGCCACCCCCGGTCGGACTAAGGACTCGCGTCCGCCATTGTCCGAATTTGGGTGGCTGCGGAAGGGGTGTAGCCGCTCCGCCGGAGGTCGTCAAGCCCGCCGACGCCGCCGGAGAAAGCAGGCGGGGCGCAGTCCCATCATCGCTCCATTACGGCTTTGCGATGAGCCGCTGAAGCTCTCCGCGGCTGCGTTCAGTAGGTCCCGCGGGTCACGCCGAGCTGCGACTGCGCCTTGAGCGTGCGCCACAACTCCTCGCCCTGCTGCTCGCCCGCGAGCAGCGCCTGATACGCGCGGATGGTGCGCCGCGTTTCCTCCGCATTTTCTTCAAGCAGCTCGACGCGAAAATCGCGCAAGCCCGCGTCTGCGAGTTGGGTGAAAAACCGCGCGCCGGTCTGCGGCACGGCGTTGAAGAGCGTATTGCGGCAGCCGACATCGGCGCGCAGCGGATGTTCCATGCCCACGCGGTCGCGCAGGCGCACGCGATGTTTTTCGCACGGCCGTCCACAATCGAGGAACGTCGTGCCCTTCGACATGAACGCCGCGAAAACGCAGTGCTCCATATGAAACATCGGCATGTGCTGATGCAGCGTGAGTTCGAACCATGGCGGCGGCGCCGCGGCGAGCAGATCCAGCACCTGCTCGATGTTCAGGTCGTAGCTGATCGTCACGCGCTCCAGCCCGAGCCCGATGAAGTATTCCGCGGTGAGCGGGTTGGCGACGTTGAGCGAAAAATCCCCGATCTTCCGGAGCGCGCTGTTTTCGCGGAAGTGCGCAATCGCGCCCAGATTGCGGATGAGCACGCCATCCGGCTCGGCTTTTTCGATGAGCTTGAAGAAGCCCTGTTCGCCCGCATTTTGAATGCGCGGCGTCGCGAGTAAAATCTGCGCGCCCGTGCCCGCCGCCCGCACCTGAGCGACCGCATCGCCATAGCGCCGGATGTCTTCGAAATCGACGCAGATCTCCCGCACACCGGCTTCGATCGCCGCCTCAAGTTGTTCGATGGTACGAACGAGGACGCGCAATGTGGGGCAGACTTGCAGTCTGCCGTCGACGCCCAATGCAGACTGAAAGTCTGCATCACGCTGCAACACTCGCCGCCAGGTTTTCTCGCTCTCCACGCGCGATTGCTGCCGCGCCGCATCGAGCTGAAACACCAACTCCCGCCGGAGTCGATTGAGTTCCCCGATCGGCAAGATCACATCGCCGACGAGTTCATTCCGAAGTTCGGCGAGTTCGTATCCGCTCTCGCCAAATCGTCCGAGATGTTCCCGCAATTTCTCCGTCGTCAGCGGAGCCGTGCGTGCCGGTTGGAGAGCAATCGCGGAGCGCACTGAAGCGCGCGTCACCGGTTCCGGGGAGCACCGGCCGCTGGCCGGTCGTCGGCGGCGGCCCGCCACGGACTCCGGAGGTGTTCCGGTGTGAACTGCTGCGGGTGCGTTCCCGACGCTCGATTCCTCC
>JBBQIZ010000160.1:0-10335 GCA_038325425.1 Chthoniobacterales bacterium | reverse complement strand
ACACGATCCGGCGCATCGTCGCGCGACTCGTGGAGCGCCGGCCCGCCGCGGTGCTGATCGCGGGCGATTTCATCTACCATCCAGTCGACGAGGATTCCGATGATCGGCGCGAGGAGTCCGAGCCCGCGGAGTTTCGCGAAGAAACGCTCGAAGAAGTGCGCAAAGTCACGGATCTCCTCCGCCCGTTGACCGCCGCGCGCATCCCGACTTATACGATTTTCACAGTCGGACTTCCGTAAACCGGCCGGGAGGCGACAACACCGAAGGTGTTGGAATCATCCAGCCCAGGGTTGCGAGGCCCGAGCTACCCTGGGTGCCCTGGCAAAAGTCGGGACAAACCCTGAAAGGGTTTCGGCCTGCGGCACGCGTGCGCGGAGGTATTCAACCCTTTCAGGGTTGGCGCCGAGGTCGCCTCCAGGAACCCAGGGTAGCTCGTGCCTCGCAACCCTGGGCTGAGGGATGGAGCACCTTCGGCGCTCGCCCTGCCTCACAGCGGCTCGTCCTCATGCACCGTCCGGCGAGCTTCGCCGAGCTGCCCGCGGGCGCCGCGCCCTTCGCGCTGGCCGGCCACTCGTACGGCGGCCAGATTCGCATTCCCTTCACGCCGAACTGGTCATGGGTCAGCCTCATTCGCGAAAAGCGCGTCTATGCGGACCGTTGGATTCGCGACTACGGCGACCCCGGCAACCGGCTCTACATCAATCGCGGCATCGGTTTCAGCGAGCTGCCGATCCGCATCAATTGCCGCCCGGAACTCACCGTCTTCACGCTGCGCGCGGCGTCAGATCGCTGACCAAAGGAAACGGCCATGACGAATGTCTACTCGTGCGGCTTGCGGAGGATGCGCTTTGACACGAGTATCAAAAATGATACTCCAGTCAGATGCCAGAGCCGCGTCCGCTGCCGGTTGTCTTCTTTCGCACTGCGGCGGGTCGCGAGCCCGTGCGCGCATGGCTGAAAGAGCTGCCCGCCGGCGAGAGGCGCGTCATCGGCGAAGATCTCAAGACCGTGCAATACCGCTGGCCGCTCGGCATGCCGCTAGTGCGCAGTCTCGGCGAGGGGCTGTGGGAGCTGCGCTCTACTTTGCCCACGCGGATCGCGCGCTGTCTTTTTTACGCGCCGGGCAGCCGCCTCGTGCTGTTGCACGGCTTCATCAAGAAAACCCAGAAAACACCAACGGAGGACAAGGCGCTGGCCTTGAAACGCAAACATGCCCACAGCCAAGCAGAAGAAAGTTAAGAACCCGCACGACGGCTCCAGTCTCGACGAATTCCTGAGCGAGGAAGGCATCCTCGAGGAAGTCGAAGCTGCGGCGCTCAAGCGTGCCTTTGCGCTGAAGCTCGCCGATCTCATGGACGAGCAGCAGGTGCAGAAAAGCTCGCTGGCGAAACGGATGCGCACCTCCCGTGCCGCGCTCGACCGGCTGCTCGATCCCGGAAACAGCTCCGTGACGCTCGCGACGCTGACCCGCGCCGCGCAGGCGCTCGGGCGCAAGGTGAAGATCGAATTGGTCCCCGGCTGAAACGTCACGCCGGCGCGTCACCTTCCCGCTCGGGCGCTGCTGGGCGGGGCCGCCTTCGCGGGAAAGGTTGCGCGCGGTGTTGATGAGGCCGATGTGGGAGAAGGCTTGCGGGAAATTGCCGAGCTGGCGGCGGGCGGGCGGGTCGTATTGTTCGGCGAGCAGGCCGAGGTCGTTGCGGATCGCGAGCAGGCGCTCGAAGACCGCGCGCGCTTCATCCCAGCGGCCGGCGAGCGCGTAATTATCGGCCAGCCAAAAGGTGCAAAGCAGGAAGGCGCCTTCGCCGCGCGTCTCGACGCCGGCCCAGAAGCTCAGTGCATCGGGCCGACGACGGCTTCGAGCCGGCCATCCACGCGGCGAATCCACGGCACGATCGAGCCGTAATCGAAGCGCACGATGAGCCGCATTTTCATCTTAACGCGCCCGCGCACGCCCTGCACCACGCGCACGAGATCGGCATCGCGCCGGCGCGGCGGCATGCAATCGATGAGCCGCACGCAGCCGCTCGCGGTCTCGAATTCCGTCTCCAGAATGAGCGTCCCCGCGCGATACGCGCGCCGCGTGGCGGTGACTTCCTCCGCGGGCGCGAGCTGCCAGCAGCCGTGCTCTTCCGTGCCGAGCAGTGCGGCGAAGCACGCGCCGGAATCGAAGCGCGGCAGGCAGAGCCAGTCGATCGAGCCATTGCGCCCGACGAGCGCGACGGTCTGCGTGTCGCCGATGATGCCGTAGTCCTCGCTCTTCACGTCAGTCTTTTCTGGCCGCGTCCGAAGCCGCGCGGGCTCTGGCTAGGCGCGGATCGAGCCAGCCGACGAACGAGAGGATCAGCCACGTCAGAATCACGCCCAGCAGTGCCAGGCCGATCCGGCCGAGGCCCGCGGCGGCACCCGCCGCGGAGGTCAACCAGATGCCCGCCGCCGTCGTCAGCCCCTCGATCTCCCGCTCATCGCGGTGCTTCAGGATCGCGCCCGCGCCAAGGAAACCGATGCCCGTCGCAAGGCCCTGGATGACCCGCGACAAGCCTTCCAGCGACATCCCCGCCGCCTCGCCGCCGAGCACGAAAAGCGCGCTGCCCATCGCCACGAGCATGTGCGTGCGCAAGCCCGCCGGCTTGCCCGCGCGCTCCCGCTGAAAGCCGATGACCGCGCCGAGCGGCATCGCGGCGACGAACCGGATGACGACGCGCTCAAACTGCGTCCAGTCCGGTAGCCCGCCGGTGAGTTCTTCGAGGAAGGTATTCATACTGGTATCTGGAGTCACTCCGTCCGCGCTGGCGATGCGGCGGTCTTCCGCCGGTGTGTCCTCTCGCTCGATACGCACCCCCCAGGAAACGTGGCGGTATTTCCCCCCCGGTCGTAAATTACAAATCGATCACGGAGCGGCGGCTGCCTTACCGATTTGTAAGCTGCGCGAAAGGCGCGCGCAGGCTGCGGCTGTCATCTTCACGGCGAATCAAACGATTCACTTCATCAGACAAATCAAACCAACAAACGCATCAAACTCATGAAACTCTCAAACTCAGGAAGACTTCTCGCCATCCTTTCCGGCAGCGCGCTCGCGCTGTTGCCGGTGGCTAATTCACTCGCCGAACCGCCGGCTTCGCCCGCCGGCAATTGCGCAAAGGGCAACTGCGACCGCTCGGCGAATGCCGCCCAGCGCACTTATCTCGGCGTGCTCGTGCAGCCGATCACGCCCGCGCTCGCCGAGGCTTTCGGACTCAAGGAAAACCGCGGTGCGCTGGTGGCGGAGGTGATGCCCGGCAGCCCCGCGGCGAAAGCGGGACTCAAGCAGGGCGACGTGATCATCGCCATCAGCGGCAAGGAAATCGCCGACGGCGCGGCCTTGCAAAAACACATCGCCGCACAGGAGAGCGGCACGAAGATCGACATCGAATATCTGCGCGGCACAGACAACAAGACCGTGCAGGCCGAACTCGCCGGGCCGGCCAAGAGCCGCACCGCCGCCGTGGATCGCGACGGCATTTTCGGCGGGCTCAACGTCGCCGATGTCAGCGACCGCCTGCGCCAGAAATTCAATCTGCCGGAGAACATCACGGGCGTGGTCGTCACGTCCGTCGAGGACGACTCCGCAGCCGAGCGCGCGGGCTTGCGCGCCGGCGATGTCATCCAGCAGATCGATCGGCAGGACGTGCAGGATGCGCGTGAAGCGGCGGCCTTGAGCGACAAACTCGAGGCGAAAGACAAGGTGCTGGTGCTCGTCTGGAGCAAGGGCGCTTCGCGCTTCACCGTGCTCGAGCAGAACGCCTGATCGCCGGAGCAAGCTGCGGCAAACAATTGGTGGTTACAGCAGGGCGGCGATCTTTTCGCCGCCCTGTTTGTTTTGCAGTTCGGAAGGCGGATGGAAATTGCAGCACGGTGGACGGACGGTCATTGCAGCCCGGAGGGCTGACGGACATTAGCCCCGGGTGAAACCCGGGGTTTTCGTGGAGAAAGGAAACGCGCACCCGGTGGTTTCACCACCGCTAATTTCCGCCAAACCTCGAAGTCCTCCACGGTCGGCGAGAAGCCCGAGGCCATCGCGTTATTTACCCACACATCGATCGGTCCGAAGCGCTCCTCGACCGCCGCTGCCGCCGCCTCGACTTGCGCGGGATCGGCGACATCGGTCGCCGCCGCGGCCGTTTCACTCGTCCTTCGCCGCAGCGATTTCGTAGCGGACGGTCACCGAAGCCTGCACGCGCACTTCGCCCGGCTGCACGGGCGTCGGTGCGGCATCCATCGCCATCATTCGGGTGGCGGCGAAATTTTCCTGCTGCGGGAAGACGCTCACGCCGCCTTCCGTGACCTCGCTCACGCTGGCCAGATGCACCTTCAACGCGTCGGCGATGGCCTGCGCTTTGGTCTTCGCTTCTTCCACCGCCAAAGTGAGCGCGCGGGTCCGGTGCGGGAGATCGTTCTGCAATTCAAACGAGACGCCCTGCAGCCGATTGGCGCCCGCCGCCAGACCCGCGTCGATGACCTTGCCCACGAGCGGCAGATCATCGACCTGGATTTGGATCGTGTTGGAAGCGCGGTAGGCAGCGACGCGCGGCAGCTCCGCTTCCTGCCCAGGCTTCTGCGGCGCATAAACGGGCGTGAGGTTCAAACCCGTGGTCCGAATCGAACGCTCCGGGATGCCCGTTTTTTGAATGTCCGCGAGCGCCTTTTGCATCGTGGCATTCACGGCGGATTGCGCCGCGGCGGCGTTGTCCGCCTGCGCCTCGGCTCCCAGACGGATCGTCGCGCGGTCCGGCGGCGCGGCGACTTCTCCCTGGCCGCTGACGGTCAGGGTCGGTGGCATTTTCACCTTGTCCGGCCGTGGAGCCGCGTCCTGACCGATCCCCCGCGAGCTGAGGCTGACGAGCAGAAAAGCGGTCAGCAGGGACAAATGAATCTTCATGGTTATTACCTTTCGTCGTCAGGGGCTCTGCTGGATGGCGCGAGTTTCCTCAATCGCCACTCGAAACAATGCTGGCATCCTGCGCGGGTGAACTGTTCTCACGCGCAACTCCAGACGAGCCTGCGATTCAGGGGCGCCGACCTATGCGCTTACTCGTCGTCGAGGATGACAAGAAACTGGCCTCCTTCATCGTCAAAGGCTTTGAAGAAAGCGGCTTCGCGGTCGATCACCGGGCGGACGGCGAGTCGGCCTTGGAGATGGCGCTCGGCAACGCTTACGACGCGGCGATCGTCGATATCATGCTGCCGAAGCTCGATGGGCTGAGCCTCGTGCAGGAGCTGCGCAAAGAAAAAGTGCTCACGCCCGTGCTCATCTTGAGCGCCAAGGCGACCGTCGATGATCGCGTGCGCGGGCTGCAAAGTGGCGGCGACGACTATCTGGTGAAACCGTTCGCCTTTCCCGAATTGCTCGCCCGCGTGCAAGCGCTCGTGCGCCGCGGCTCGCAAATCGCGGAGCCGACGTCACTCACTGTCGGCGACCTGCACCTCGATCTGCTGAGCCGCAAAGTCACGCGCGCCGGGCAGAAGATCGACCTGCAAGCGCGGGAGTTTGCCTTGCTCGAATACCTCATGCGCAATGCCGGCCGTGTCGTGACCAAAACGATGATCCTTAGTCAAGTGTGGGACTACAACTTCGACCCGCAAACCGGCGTCGTGGATGTGCTTGTCTGTCGCGTGCGCAGCAAGGTGGACAAGGATTTCGAACCGAAGCTGATCCACACCAAACGCGGGATGGGTTATGTCCTGGAAGAGGCTTAGCGAAGCCTTGCGGACGATCCGCTTTCGCATCACGGCCTGGCACGCCGCGATCTTCCTGGGCAGCGCGCTCCTGCTCTTTGGGTTGATCTATTACCTGCTCGGCCATGCGATCGATGGCAAAGATCGCGATGTCATCGAGGCGCGGCTGCGGGAGTATGTCGCCGTCTATGAAAGCGGTGGCGTGCCGGCCTTGCGCGATTGGATTCTGCGCGTCCACGAGGCGCGGAAACAAACGGCGTTCTTCGTGCGTCTCGCCAAACCGGACCGGTCCGTGCTGCTGATGGTCGTGCCGGAAGACTGGGTCGCGGACGACGTCGCGAAGCTCGATGACGGCGGGCAGTTCCGGCTCGATCGCTGGATGCGCGCACCGCGCGATGCGGACATGGACCTCACCGTCGCCTCCACGTCGCTGCCGGATGGGACGCTCCTGCAAGTCGGGCGGAGCAGCGACAGTCGGCAGCGGCTGCTGGAGCGGTTTCGCCGGGCGTTCGCCGTCGTCATGCTGCCCGCGCTCGTGCTCGGCATCGCCGGCGGCGCGCTGCTCACCGGGCGCATCACGCGGCCGTTGCGCCGGATCGTCGCCGCCGTGCGCGCGATCATCGACACGGGCAAGATGGATGTCCGCGTCGCCGCCCCGAAAGCCGACGATGAGCTGGCGGATTTGATCGTGCTTTTCAATCGCATGCTCGAAGGCAACGAGGCGCTGGTGCGCGCCCTGCGCGAGTCGCTCGATAACGTCGCGCACGACCTGCGCACGCCGCTCGCCCGGCTGCGCGCGATGCTGGAAGACGCGCTGCGCCGCGAAGCCGATCCCGCGGCGACGCACGAGGTCCTCGCCGATGCGCTGGAGGAATCCGACCGCGTGCAGACGATCATCCGCACGCTCATGGATGTGGCGCACGCCGAGGCGGGCCTCATGCGGCTCGAGCGGCAGTCCGCCGATCTCGGCGCGCTCGTGGACGATGTGCTCGGTCTTTACGAAGATGTGGCGCACGACAAGGGCGTCGCGTTGCGCAAGGAAATGCCGGTGCTCCCGGCCATTGAGGTCGATCCCGCGCGCATCCGGCAGGTCTTCGCCAACCTGCTCGATAACGCCGTGAAATACACCGAGCCCGGCGGCACGGTCACGATCAGCGGCCGGCAGGAAACGAACGCGCTGGCGATTACCTTTCGCGATACCGGCATCGGCATTCGCGAGGCGGATCTCCCGCGCATTTGGGAGCGCCTTTTCCGCGGGGACAAGAGCCGCAGCGAACACGGCCTTGGCCTCGGCCTCAGCCTGGTGAAAGCGATCGTCGAAGTGCACGGCGGACGCGTCGCCGCGAGCAGCGAGGTGGGGAAAGGTTCCGAGTTCACCGTTCACCTGCCGAGCGCTCCGCCGCCTGCACGAGCCGCCTGATTTCGGCGCGCAGTCCCTCCACTTCGCGCCGCACTTCCTCGACCGCTTTCGCGCCGACGAGCGCGGCGTCTTTGCTCTCCGCATCCTGCTCGATGAAGAACGTCGAAAGCGTGGCCGCGACGTAGCCGAAAACCGCGAACGCGTAGAGCGCGAGGACGAGGCAAAGCACGCGGCCCTCGACGGACTGCGGCCAGTATTCCGAACCGACCGTGGTGATCATCATCGCGGTCCACCAAAGCGCGGTCGGGTAGTCGTTCAGCCCGCGCCCGTCGGCGTTGCCGTTTTCAAAAGCGAACATCCCCGCGGCACCGGCAAATACGACCACGCCTGTGAGCACCACCGCATAGCCAAACCCGCGCCGGCCCATCGCGCCGGAGAGCGCCTTCATGCCGCGATTCAGCGAACTCAGGACGCGGAAGAGCCGGACGCCGCGCACCGCGCGGGCGAGCCGCAGCACCCGCAGCACCCGCGCGATCCGCAACACCCGCAGCGCCGGCACGAGCAGCGAAAGCGCGATCAGCCACTGCCCCTTGAGATAAGCCGACCGATCCGGCGCGAGTGCCAGTTTCACCCCGAAGTCCGCGATGAAAATGATCCAGATCGCCGTGCCCACGATCTCCAGCCCCGGGCGCAGCCCGTGCGTGAGCTCGACGACGAGCAGCGCCAGCCAGACGAAGCCGAGCACCAGCATCGGGACTTCCATCCAATGCTCCACCCGCCGCAGCAAGGCGCGGCGTTCACGATTCAAAACAGACGGGCTCTCGGTCGCAGGAGGAGAAAGACGGCTCATGCCACGATCATTGCGCATTCGGTCCGAACATGCGCGCTGGTTCGAGAGAAAGAGCGCGCGGCTTTGTGTTCGAGCGCCAGCAGCCGGGTCCGGAAATACGATCGGTCCTTGATCGAGGCGGAGCTCCCGCGAAGCCGCGCGACCTCCGCGTTGAGTTCCTGGAGCTTCTGGCGCGCGCCGCCGATGTGAGTGCGACTGACGAGGAGTCAGCTCCGCCGTTGAGGTTCTAAACGAGCCGCACTTCAACCGGGTGTTTGGTTCTCTGACTGGCGATTCCCCTACCCAAATTTGGGGGCAGCCCCTGAGCCAGAAGTCTTCCCTTGGCGTTGCGCTCCGAGGAACGGAACGGTGATCATCAGCGCTTCGTCCCAACCTCTCTTTTCAACCATGGAAACTCAGCCCAGCTTCATTACGCGCCGCCGTTTTCTCCGCAGCCTCGGAGCCGGCGCCTTCACCACCAGTATCGCAAGTGTGCTGCCGCTGCCGGCGTGGGCCGCTGCGAGCGCCTCGCACAGCGTGAAACAATCGACGCCGCGCAGCCGCTACGACTTCGAGATCAACTACATGCCGATCGTGGTGAACGGGAAGAAGCAGGATGTCCGCGCCACGGCGATCAATGGCACGGTGCCCGGCCCGCTGGTGCATCTGCGCGAGGGCGACGACGTGAAGCTCTTCGTCACCAACCGGATGATGGACACCGACCACACGTCGATTCACTGGCATGGCATCCTGTTGCCGTTCCCGATGGACGGCGTGCCGGGGGTGAACTTCAAAGGCATCCCGCCGGGGCGCACTTATCACTACAACTATCACGTCAAGCAGGCGGGCACTTACTGGTATCACAGTCACTCGAAGTTCCAGGAGCAGACCGGCATGTATGGGCCGCTCGTGATCGAGCCGAAGGGAGGTGATCCGATCAAGTCGCATCGCGACTATACCGTCGTGCTCTCAGACTGGACGGAAGACGGCCCCGATGCCGCGCTGCGCAACATCACGATGGATGAAGGGTATTATAACTTTCAGCAGCGCACGCTTTTCGACTTCTTCCGCGACGCAGGCAAGGGTGGCTTCGCGGAGGTGCTCGCTGACCGACTCGGCTTCGGCGAGATGCGGATGAGCCCGGTAGACTTCAATTCCATCACCGGCTTTGAATACACCTATCTGATGAACGGCCACGATCCGGCCGCGAACTGGACCGCGATCTTCAATCCGGGCGAGACGGTGCGTCTGCGTTTCATCAATGCCTCGGCGATGAGCACCTATGATGTGCGCATTCCCGGCCTCGATATGCAGGTCGTGATGGTGGATGGGAAACGCGTGCGCCCGGTGTCCTTCCACGAGTTTCGCATCGGTGTGGCCGAGACTTATGACGTGCTCGTGCGGCCAAAGGTGGACCAGCCTTACACCATCTTCGCCGAAGCGCAGGATCGCAGCGGCTACGCGCGGGGAACGCTCTCGCCACAAGCGGGCTTGCAGGCGGAAGTGCCGAAACTTCGTCCGCGCCCAGTGCGCACGCTGGAGGACATCGGCATGGGACTGATGGATGACAAGTATCTCGGTCGGAAGGCGGAGATGAAGCCGGTGATGATGCAGAAGATGGAGAAAATGGAGAAGAAGTGGACGCCGCAAACGCATGCGCTCGGCCCGAACGCGCCGGGTCCGCGTGGCCCGAAACCTTTCAAACCCGAGAAGAGCAAGGTCACCGTCGCGATGGTCGCGATGATGCCAAAGTATCGCTATCACGAGCCAGGCGTGGGCCTGGGCGAGGATGGATGGAAGGTGCTCACCTACGCCGACCTGGCTTCCGCGGAGCCCCAGCCTTACCCGGCGAAGGTGGATCGCGAAATCACGATCAATCTCACCGCGAACATGCATCGCTTCATGTTTTCGCTGGATGGAAAGAAATACACCGAGCAACCCGGCCCCTATCTCTTCAAGTTCCGCGAGCGGCTGCGCCTCTGGATGGTGAATCACACGATGATGGAACATCCGATGCATCTGCACGGCATGTGGATGCAGATGGAGAATAACCACTCGCACGACCGGATTCCTTTCAAACACACGATTCTCGTGAAACCCGGCGAGAAGGTCTCAGTCCTGATTACGCCCATTGAGAAAGGCGATTGGGCCTATCACTGCCATCTGCTTTACCACATGGAGGCCGGAATGTTTCAGGTCGTCCGCGTCGCCTGACTACGCCGATCGTCTTATGAAGATTTCACATTTCGTCGCCCCGCTCTCCGCTCTCATCCTGGGCGTCACGACAGGCCTCGCCGCTGATTACACCATTTACCCCGAAGACCGCGACCTCACTGCTCCGCTGCCGGATGGGATCTATCACTCTCCGGCACTGCCACCGCCGGCGGGCGAGCCGATTCGTAAATACGCCGAGGATGAGCCCGGAACAGGGCCG